>JAITLW010000294.1 GCA_031277715.1 Sphingobacterium sp.
CGCCAAGAGATGCCAGAGGATCTTTCTAAATCGATTCCTTATGTATTTAAATTGATCGAGGGTTTTAACATCCCTCTGATTACAAAAGATGGTTATGAGGCAGACGATATCATAGGTACGCTCGCCAAGGAAGCTGAAAAAGAAGGATTCACGGTATACTGTATGACACCAGATAAAGACTTTGGGCAACTCGTCTCGGAGAATATCTTTATTTATAAGCCTGCCCGAATGGGAAATGGTGCGGAGATACAAGGTGTCCCGGAAATACTGGAGAAATGGGAAATAGCAGATGTATCTCAGGTAATCGATATTCTGGGACTCTGGGGAGATGCTGTAGACAATATACCTGGGATACCCGGTATTGGCGAAAAAACAGCTAAAAAACTGATACAAGAGTTTGGCAGTGTAGAAGGTATCATTGCCAATGCGGATAAACTGAAAGGAAAACAGAAAGAAAATGTAATCAATTACGCTGAGCAAGGATTAATTTCTAAAAAGCTGGCTACAATTCTTTTGGATGTTCCCGTAAAGCTGGATGAAGAACAACTACAGGTACAGCCTCCGAATAAAGAGATTCTCGAACCACTATTTGCGGAACTAGAATTCAGAACACTGGGAAAACGTGTCTTTGGTGAAGAATTCTCTGTTGGGGATGCCGCATCAAAAGCAGCATCAGGACAAATGGACCTCTTTGCGAGTGAACCAATGCAAGTAGAAGATAACACTTCTGCACCTTCAGTTGGCCCCAATAGCACGATTAAAGACACCGACCACACTTATATCCTGGTAGAAAGTATCGAAGAGATCAAAGATCTGGTAGCAACACTATCTAAACAACAAAAGATCTGCTTCGATACGGAGTCCACTGGTGTAGATCCCCTATTAGCGGATATTGTAGGTCTATCTTTCTCCTTTGAAAAAGGGAAAGCCTACTATGTGCCTACTCCTTCTGATAGAGAAGAGGCTTTGGACATCGTTGCCCAATTTAAAACTGTATTTGAAAACAGTGCCATTCAAAAAATTGGACAGAATCTCAAATATGATATTCTGCTCCTTTCGCGATATAACATCACGGTGCAAGGCGACCTGTTCGATACGATGCTGGCACATTATCTAATCGATCCTGATACACGCCATGGCATGGATATCCTAGCGGAAACCTACCTAGGCTACACACCGATTTCTATAACGGAGCTCATCGGCAATAAAGGGAAAAACCAAGGCAACATGCGCGATGTCCCCGTGGAGCAGGCGAAGGAATACGCCGCTGAGGATGCGGATATCACCTGGCAACTATATGAAACTTTTGCTCCGCTCTTGTCTGAAACAGCAACTCAAGAGCTCGCAGAGAAAGTGGAATTCCCTTTGGTATATGTCCTTTCGGAGATGGAAAAAAATGGTGTTAAGATTAACATTGACACACTGAAAGTCTTCTCAAGCTCTTTAGAGACAGATATTGCGGCTCTAGAACAGCGGATTTACGAAAAGACAGACGTCAAGTTCAATATTGCATCTCCCAAACAGCTCGGTGAAGTCTTATTTGATAAACTACAACTGGACCCGAAAGCCAAAAAGACAAAAACGGGGCAGTATAAGACTGGAGAAGAGGTTCTACTGGCATTAGCGCACAAGTCTGACATTGTACAGGACATTTTGGATTTCAGACAATATCAGAAGCTAAAATCGACTTATGTAGATGCATTGCCCACTCTAATCAACCCAGAAACGGGACTGATACACACATCCTATAATCAGGCTGTCGCTGCTACAGGCCGCTTAAGCTCGACCAACCCAAACTTGCAAAACATTCCAATACGTACGGAAAAAGGACGCGAAGTACGGAAGGCATTTGTCCCTCGATCGGAAGACCACATCATCCTATCTGCCGATTATTCGCAGATTGAACTCCGAATTATGGCAGAATTAAGTCAAGATGAGAATATGCTGGAGGCATTTACATTAGGACACGATATCCATAAAGCAACAGCGGCTAGAGTCTACGGTGTGCCACTTGAAGAGGTGACTTCGGATCAACGTCGAAATGCAAAGGCTGTTAACTTTGGTATTATATATGGCCAGTCCGCTTTTGGACTCTCTCAAAACCTAGGCATATCCCGTAAGGAAGCAGCAGAGATTATCGATCAATATTTCACGCAGTACAAGGGTATCAAAAATTATATGTCCAAAGCAGTAGAGTCTGCAAAAGAAAAAGGTTATGCAGAAACTATTCTGAAGCGGAGACGCTATTTAAGGGATATCAACTCGGCAAATATGACGGTGAGAGGATTTGCGGAACGTAACGCTATAAACGCTCCAATACAGGGCTCTGCTGCTGACATGATTAAAATTGCCATGATACGCATTCAAAAGGATATTGAAGACCAGAAGCTAATTGGGAAAATGATCATGCAGGTTCATGACGAACTTGTATTTGACGTACCTAAGAGTGAGGTCGATGCATTCAAGCAGATTATAACGGAACGCATGACCAAAGCTATTGAACTTCGTGTACCAATTGAAGTCGAAATTGGCGAGGGTCCGAATTGGCTTGCGGCCCATTAAATCGATTCAGAAGAATAATATTTAAAGGAAGAGGGATGAAAAAAACAGCTTATTTGATTACGCTTTTGTGCACAATCCTACTACAAGGGGTTAACGCACAAGACAACAGTTCATTATATTTCGAAGACGCACCTAACAATATGATGCGCTTCTATTTTGATCAGAATTATTTTCTGGTCGACAAAAACTGTGAATTCAAATATTTTGAACGGGTATCTGCTTTCGATAAAAAAACGAACAAATTTGAGGGTGTATTTAAAGATTTCGACCCTAACGGCCGCCTAATCCTAACAGGGCATTACCAAGAGGGCAAAAAACAGGGGGATTTTAAAGCATTCCATCCCAATGGAGCCCTGAAATGGGAAGCAAACTTTATAAATGATGCACCATCGGGTTCTTGGAAATACTATTATCCGGATGGCAAACCAATGCTTTTTGTCACAATAACCCTTAACGACTTTTATATAAATCAATACTGGAATAGAGAAGGAAACCAATTGGTCAAGGATGGTGAAGGAAAATACGACATAGATCTTCCTATTGTAGGCTTTACAGACCACGGATATACCAGATTCAACCGGCAGGGAAAAATAAAAAATGGTCAACCCGATGGCATATGGTACATATCGTTCGTAGATGAAAGGAAACGACGGGACACACACCTTTTATTCATTGAACAATATGAGAACGGCCGTTTAAATGGTAAGAATTTTGAAGAAGGGTTTGAACACTTATTCATTGCAGAAGAGGATTTTGTGTTTACACCCAATGATTATTTTCCGCGGGCAGAATTCATGCTCAGTAAAAGATGTTCATTTGATGAATTTACGGGATTCAATATTTTCATCGCAAACAAATTTACGAAGTACTTAAACGAAGTCGGTTATTCCAACAATCAGGATGTCCAGAAGGAAATAACCTACGTCGTCAACGTTTCGAAAAATGGCGCTCCTTCTTCGGCAAAATTGCAAAACATCGCTTCTTTCTCCAAGGAAGAACGGTTTCATTTCAATCAGATGATCAACCAAATTGGGTATTACCTCCCTTCATATGAGCAAAATAGCCCTATAGCGGATATACTTACGATAAAATTTGTGATACAGTCCCAAGGCGGTACAATACACATATCCCCCGTACAGATACAACGCGAAAAGGGTTTGTAGGATATTTACTTGAATTTATCTATGTTTGCAAAATAAAAGAGCTTTAAATAAAGATTGACCATGAAATTTCACAAAGAAGGATATACCAGTTTAGCGTTAGTTGTTCTATTTATATTCATCATCAATGCTGTTGCAAATTATTATGATGCCAATCTTATCATAAAATGGTTCTTGTATCTTGTTTCTGCCTTTTTATTCGTCACCATCGTACAATTCTTCAGAAGCCCTATTAAGAAGATTCAAATCGACGAAAATGTTGTTTTGTGTCCCGCTGATGGTAAAGTTGTTGTAATCGAAGAAACGGAAGAAACGGAATATTTTAACGATAGACGAATCCAGGTTTCCATTTTTATGTCACCAATAAATGTACACGTAAATAGGAACCCCGTCTCTGGTATCGTTTCTTTTTTCAAATACCACCCAGGAAAATTTTTGGTAGCATGGCACCCAAAGTCATCTACAGAAAATGAACGCACGACAGTGGTTGTTAAAAAAGCAAACGGCGTAGAGGTATTATTCCGTCAGATTGCTGGTGCTCTAGCGCGCCGAATAGTATGGTATGTAAAAGAAGATCAACCTGTTCAACAAGGTGAAGAGTTTGGTTTTATTAAATTTGGTTCACGTGTAGACCTTTTCTTACCCCTAGGAACGAAAATCGATGTAGCCATCGGTGACAAGGTCGTCGGCGGAAAAACCGTTATCGCTAGGTTTTAATATTAAATTAACATTAATATACCTATTTTTAGCGATGTAACAGTCTAGATAATGCTTCATAGACCGATTTTTGTTACAATTGAACATTAATTAATAAAAAAGGTCTTTTATGAACTTCCGGCTACTCGTTTTTTACATCGCTTTAGTAATTTCCCTGACTGTAGCTCTGGTAAGCATGTATTATGAAAGGAGTTGGAATCACTTTTTCATACTACTAGCGGTATCTTTTGTCGTTTCATTCATAATCCTCAATAATGTATTACATCAATATATCAACAACCGGATTAGTAATATATACAAACTAATCCGTAGCCTAAAACTAGGCAAGGATATGAAAGAAGTGCTTGCTGAGCACGCTAGCGATGACCCTATAAAGGGGGCTGAACAGGAAGTCAGGGACTGGGCAAAACAAAAGTCTACAGAAATCGACCAGCTTAAGGCCCAGGAAAAATTCCGAAGGGAATTTTTGTCGAATATTTCGCACGAGTTCAAAACACCTCTTTTTGCTATACAAGGTTATATAGAAACGCTACAGGATGGGATGATTGCAGACGATCCAGATATGGCATTGGTGTTTTTAGATAAAGCTGCAAAAAATATTGACCGCCTCACCTACTTAATCAATGACCTGGATGAAATTTCTAAATTGGAATCAGGAAAAATATCCCTCAATATCCAAAAATTCGATATCATCGAATTAATCCACGAAACCATCGACCATCTAATTGATAAAGCCAACAGGCATAACATCAAGATTGTATTTAACACAAAGTCAAACCAAGCAATCCAAGTAAAGGGCGATCGACTAAAAATACAACAAGTCTTAATCAATCTAATTGACAATTCTTTGAAATACGGAAAGAACGGAGGAAAAACAACTGTCAGCATATTCCCTCTTCTTGATCAAATATTAATTGAAGTAACAGACAACGGCTACGGTATAGAGGAAAAAAATCTGCCTCGCGTGTTTGAACGCTTCTTCCGAACCGACAAAAGCAGATCTCGTGACATTGGCGGATCTGGTCTTGGTCTTTCTATTGTGAAACATATATTGGAAGCACATCAACAAACCGTTAATGTGCGCAGTACAGAAGGAATAGGCACCACTTTTGGCTTTACACTATCCAAATCAAAGAACATTTAATTGAGCATTCCTTATTAAACTTAACATTAACTTAACATTAAGATTATACTTTTGCATCAAAATAAAAGTATTATGTCTTTAAATAGCATTTTTCAGTACTTTGTCCCAAAGGACAAAAAATTCTTCCCTCTGTTTGAGCAGGCTGGCGCTAACCTTATTGAAATGGCGAAGCTGTTAAATATCTCGGTAAATAGCACTAATCTAGAAGAAAGAAAAGAGCTTTCTAAAAAGCTTGAAGACCTGGAGCATGTTGGTGATAACATCACCCACCAGATACATTTAGAACTTGGCCGTAATTTTATTACTCCTTTTGACCGCGAAGACATACATGCCTTAGCGAGCTCTCTTGATGACGTAGCTGATTTTATACATGGAGCCTCCAATAGGATGCAACTATATAATGTGGAGCAACCGACTCAACCGATGATCGAAATCACGGCATTGATTCTAGAAGCAACTGAACATGTTGCCAAAGCTTTGTTCGAATTAAAGGACTTGAAAAACATTCGTAATATCACGGACTCTTGTGTGCGCATCAACAGTGTTGAAAACAAAGCTGACTATATTTTTGATAAAGCTGTTGCAGATCTTTTCGAGTATGAAAAAGATGCAATATCTCTTATCAAACAAAAAGAAGTTTTATCCGCAATGGAAGACGCAACGGACAAATGTGAGGATGTAGCAAATGTACTGGAAAGTATCCTTGTTAAAAACGCCTAACGGTGACACGCTAACTATACATAATTAATTTATTATGATTACGACTTTATTAGTTGTTGTTATCGTGCTGGCAATAGCTTTTGATTATATCAATGGCTTTCACGATGCAGCCAATTCAATCGCAACTATTGTATCGACAAAAGTGCTGACGCCCTTTGTAGCTGTACTCTGGGCCGCCCTATTCAATTTTGTCGCATACTTTGTATTTACAGACCATAAGGTAGCCAACACTATCGCAAAGACGGTTATAGACGAATATATCACGTTAGAAGTAATATTTGCTGGACTGGTCGCTGCCATATCCTGGAATCTATTTACATGGTATTACGGTATTCCCTCATCTTCATCACATACCTTAATTGGTGGTTTTGCAGGATCGGGAATGGCCTACGCGTTATTTCTCGGAGCAAATCCAATAGAAGCTATAAACCTAGGAGCTACTTTAAAAATTCTATCCTTTATTGTACTAGCTCCGGTAATTGGTATGACAATAGCCATTATAGTAACACTTATCATTATCAATATCTGCAAAAAGACAAGACCTAGTGTCGCTGAGCGCTGGTTTAAATTTTTACAACTGGTATCTTCTGCAGGCTTAAGTTTTGCTCATGGTGGGAATGATGCCCAAAAAGTAATGGGAATAATCGCTACCGCATTGATAGCACAGGGGGTAATTGGAAGTTTTGAGGAGATGCCGGAGTGGGTTCCACTTTCTTGTTATGTTGCAATTGCTGCGGGTACTATGAGTGGCGGATGGAAAATTGTAAAAACAATGGGCACAAAGATTACCAAAGTGACACCGCTGGAAGGAGTCAGTGCTGAAACGGCGGGAGCAGTGACGCTAGGAATTACAGAGCATTTTGGTATACCAGCATCCACAACACATACTATCACAGGAGCCATTATTGGGGTCGGAGTGGTAAAAAGAGTATCCGCTGTACGGTGGGGTGTGACGATAAGCTTGCTATGGGCGTGGATATTGACTATTCCAGTAAGTGCTATCTTGGGAGGCCTGACCTTAGCCATTATACACTATATACTTTAATAGTCTGATTTTTGCAATCATTTTGAACAGAATATGTTAGGCAATGTAGCTTTTGCACTACATTGCCTTTCTTTTTTTATCGAATGACAAACAAATTTGCTTGAAATATTTGCTATATAACAGACAAATAAGTAATTTTACCTATTATTTAACAAGAGACGGGGGCAAAAATTAATTTTCATTGAGATTTATTTTTTTGGCACCGTTATTGTTAAGTTATGTTAAAAATGAGAACAATTAAAAATTTTAATAACCTTAAACAAAAGAGTATGAACTATTCTACAATTAAAAAAACAGCTGTTGCAGCTTCTTTAGTAGCCGCTTTAGGTTTTGCTGAAACTGCTCAAGCTCAAACTCCAACTGTATTTGGTGGTAGATCACAATACAGAACTTGGTCTATCGGAGTACAAGGTGGTATCACTACGCCTAACACTTTAATCGGTGGTAACAATGCTTTTGGTCAAAAAGTTGGTTACTTCCAAAATAAAGTTGGTGAGTACTATGGTTTGACTGTTCGTAAACAATTCTCTCACCTATTCGGTTTAGAGTTAGAAGGTAACCGTGGTAAAATCA
Organism: Sphingobacterium sp.; assembly: GCA_031277715.1. Classification (GTDB taxonomy): domain Bacteria; phylum Bacteroidota; class Bacteroidia; order Sphingobacteriales; family Sphingobacteriaceae; genus Sphingobacterium. The sequence continues at coordinate 7,922 of JAITLW010000294.1, forward strand.
AAACTTTCAACAAAAACAACGCTTTTGAAGCTGGTTCAGGAACAGTAGGAAAAGGTCAAGCGAAATCTGTTGAAACTGAGGTTAACTGGGCTGCTAGCTTAAACGGTGTATTCCAATTGGGTACAATCGATTTCTTAAGAAGAGAAAATGCAGTTAACTTCTACGCTAAAGTAGGTTTAGGAGTAATGGCATACAACCCTGTTCAATTCGCGAACAACGAATTTGGTGGTGGTGAAGTTTACAACAACAAATGGGGTGAAGAAATATTCGGAGACAGAGATCCAAAACCAGGAGATAGAGATAACCGTTTAGGTATGATCGTTCCTGT
>JAITLW010000309.1 GCA_031277715.1 Sphingobacterium sp.
TAGTTTGGTAGTGGCGTGTCTGTCCGCAGGTGCCAGGCGAATGTAAAGACTGACTAAGCATGTAGTACCGAGGATGTAGGAATTTCGGACGCGGGTTCAACTCCCGCCAGCTCCACCACTTTTTAGTTGTTTGAAGTACAATGAAGTCTACTAAGCCCGCACAGCACAAGCTCTGCGGGCTTTTTTACGTCTATTGTCGTCCAGTGAGAATTGCTGAGAACTATCACTTATGGCACCCTGAATGGGACCCACAACGAAGGGTCCTAAAATCGAGGGTCCCAAAATGGCAAAAATCGCTAAGAAACTCACTGACACTGAAATCAAAAAATACCAAGCCAGCAGAAAAGGAGAGCAATCTTTTTGATGGTGACGGCCTGATGCTACGAATCGCTCCTCTTGTAGTGGTCAATTAAAACGGTGGCCAGTTTTAGTTGACCACTACACAGCCAATGCTGCAATTATCCGTATGGGGTTCGGTGGTGAACTGGTTGCTCACGGAATGCGCTCTACAGCAAGAACGGCTGCTGAAGAAAGTGGTAAATTTAGAACAGAGGTGCTTGAATCAACCTTAGCTCATACTAAGAACAACGAAATCATAGCCGCTTACAATCGTGCTGAGTATCTTGCTGAAAGAACAGAGCTGATGCATTGGTGAGGAGATTACGTTCAGGCGCAGAAGCGTAGAGCTATGGCAGCATGAAAGTAGATTGATGATGGCAACCACAATAGTGCTGTATTTTTATACAGCACATAATTTTACAATAGAAAGTGTTTACTGCTTTCCTCTTGCCACGTTGTTCTGGTTCAAACTTCAAGCAATGATTTTAGGTCCATCGCAATGTTATCGCTTGAAAATGGTATTATATAAAAAGAGGAAATTATACGAAGAGCAAGACTGAGAGGCCTGATGAACGCTGGAGATATTGGAACTGAAGCCGGACGTATTTTTGAATACAACTTACCAAGCCATTGGATTTTCCGAAGCCAAGAAGATCAAAATGATTTTGGTATTGATGGAGAAATTGAACTCAAAGATGGTAGTGGCAAAGCTCTTGGAAAAGAGAGTATTTTCAAAGTTCAGATTAAGGGCGAAGAGAACTCAACTTTTATTCATGACAATAGCTTATTATCATTTACTCTGAAAATAGAGCGTTTGAGATATTACTTTGAATTTAAAGTGCCTGTTATTTTAGTTGTAGTAGAAATCACCTCTGAGAAAATATTTTGGCTACCCTTAACCAATAATGAATCTTTAAGAGAAAAGGCTTCAAAACCTAATCAAAATGAAACCGTTCAAGTTCATATCCCAATTGAGAATACATTAGTAAGAAAAGATATTGCTTCAGCGAATAAAATATTAGATGCTGCCATAGATTGTTGGGATTACTTGAATATTAAGGGGCTTAAGGATTCCGTTGTCAGATATCCGATCATTAGCCCCTCATCACTCTATAAGAAAATTGAAGATATATGTGAAGCATTATATAAAGCGTATCACCAACAGTTGGATAATCTTTTATCTGAAAGATAAATATGACGCTATTTTTGAACGTTCTACCGAAATAAGCAATTCACCAATAGTTCCAGCAAAAGATAGATTTATCGCAGTATTATATTACTTGCAAGCGTTCCAAATCTCTCCTCACACTAATATCAAGAGAGAAGTTTACAGAGAAAATTTTTATATTTGTCAGCATTTGATACTATTAGCCAGAGAGCAAAAAAGTCGGATTCACAGATTAATTGCTTTAGGAAAATAAAGGAAAGCAAAATTTAAGGCTCAGCTGGAGCTGCTTCATGCAAGCCATCATTCAGTCAATCACTTTGAAGAAAAATCTTTAGAGCGTTATATTTTCAATGATCAAACTCAAATAATATATAGGGATTGCTGTATTTCCCTACAAAAAATCATCGAGTTATGTAATCGCATGACAAGAGATGAGCAGTATCACATACTCTCAGATTTTTTTGTTGATATCTATGCATCAATTTTAATATTCAAAGGAATCCATGAAGCACGAGGTTCTAAGGAATCCATTGATTTTCTAGATGATTGGCATGAGAGAATGTCATTATTAGTAATGACATATTGTGTATTATCAAAAGACATTGAAAAAATTGAAAAATTATACTTCCTTACTGCCACCTTACTAAAACAAAACCCTAAAGCAACCCAACCCCATCGGAAGATGATTCTTTCAACTTTTCCTGATTTTGAGGAAACCCTAACAGAAATAGAGGATCATGTTATCAATCTTGACAGCCAAAAGGATTTTTATGATCTTACAACTGAAGAGCAAAAAGAATACTTCTTGAGTATGGCCAAAAATCTAGGAATGGATCCTGATGACCCACAAGGAGAACATCATGAATTCCTTAAAATTGGATTTGCCAATTATGACCCTACAAATATAATGAAAAATTGTGAGCATTTATTCGTTCATTATCGACCCGGAGGAATATTAGCCCAATCATTAAGAATGCATTCTCTAGGTGGTATGCATCTTTTGATCTGCTTAAAACACAAACATATACAAGGAACAGGAAATTTATTAATTCAATTATATGATAGTACTGGCAGCTATGATTTCGGTAATAGTTTCAAACAATCAAATTGTGATAACTGCACGGATTGTAAACCCAGAGAGGATAGCTGGTCATGGAGTCTCAAATGGTATTCAAAAGAAGTCGAACGTCATAAAACCCTTCTTAAGAAGTATAGATTCTAATTACATACAATTAGTTCCAATTTGAGTGGCCTGTATGAGACAGCCACTCTGCTTATCAAGATTGGCATGTTTGTTATTTCTATTAATTTTCCACCGTGGAACGACAGGGTCTACATATAAAGCACAACCCCATGATTTAAATGATAATTATCAATCATCACTTAACTGGTACTATTGATGCCTTTAATATCACTGATTGTTTTTTAAATACCAAGATTCTTGTGCGTAAGCTAACGCTTGACTTACTTACCCTTTACGGCTCACAACGCTTCTACGAACGGTCAGAATTCTTGCCCATATTCATACCTTCCAAAACCCTCTTAAAGCGATAACCATCTGTATTATATATAAATTTTCACACCTTAATATTAGATACAAAAACAATCTTTGACTTAGCAATTTAACTGTTGACCTACTTATTGTAATGGTTAATTATGTTGTAGTTTTAAGCTTGGTTTACATTGTGTAGCAGATAAAAATTACGACATAGCAATTGTAAATTATGGAGTGGAAAAATTGAAAGCAACTACGGAGCCTCAAAAACAACGATTAATTGCTACATTGCTTAGTGATTTAGCAGAAGATAATTTGGCTATTTTTGCAGGTGCGGGCCTGTCTGCCCCAGCAGGCTTTGTAAGCTGGACTGAATTACTCCGTCCCATAGCTGAAGATCTTGAACTTGAAATTGAAAAAGAAACAGATTTAGTTGCTTTAGCTCAATATCACTGCAATTCAAACTCAGCAAACCGAGGTAAACTCAATCAACTCCTGATAAATAAGCTATCTGATGATGTTGAAATAACTGCAAACCATAAAATTCTTGCAGGACTTCCAATATCTACATATTGGACAACTAACTACGATAAACTTATTGAGAAATCATTAACTGAAGCAGGAAAAATACCTGATACAAAATATCGTGTCAAACAACTGAGCTTTACAAAACGGGGCCGAGATGCTGTTGTTTACAAAATGCACGGAGATATCGAGAATCCAGATGAAGCAGTGCTCACGAAAGATGATTACGAGAGTTATCATGTCAAGATGCAGCCGTTTATTAATGCTTTAAGCGGTGATCTCGTCTCAAAGACATTTTTATTTTTAGGATTCAGTTTTACAGATCCGAACCTTGATTATATTCTTAGCAGAGTACGGATTGCTTACTCAAATGATCAAAGGCAGCATTATTGCATTCAGAAACTTGTGACCTCAGTTGCCGGGGAATCTCAAGCAGACACAGAATATAGAAAACGTAAACAAGAGCTTTTTATTCAAGACTTGCTTCGATTTGGAATAAAAACAATACTTGTATCTGACTATTCAGAAATAACAGATATTCTTCATAAACTGGAATGGGCATATAGAAGAAAAACAATTTTTTTATCTGGATCGGCACATGAGTATAGTCGGTGGAAATCAGATGAAGCCCAACACTTCATTTACTCCTTGTCGAAAGATATAGCTGCTTTAGGATTCCGAATAGTATCCGGATTTGGGTTAGGCGTTGGTAGCTCCGTTATTACCGGTGTATTAGAAAATGTATATATGAGCGGTAAGCGTTTAGACTCTGATCAGTTAATACTAAGACCTTTTCCACAGTATGAAGTTGGTAAACGACCTATTTCAGAAATATGGAATGAATATCGTACAGATATGATTTCGCATGCCGGGATAGCGATTTTTGTTTTTGGTAATAAAATAAAAGATGGCAATATTGTTATCGCTGATGGTTTAATTAAAGAGTTTGAAATAGCAAAAAATAACGGACTCTTGTTAATACCTGTAGCCGCAACTGAATATGCAACAAGAGAAATTTATAATAAACTTTCTCGGGATGGATACTTTGATAGTGCTGAATTCCCTAAAGAGTTTAGAGAACACATAAATAAACTTTCTGTT
>JAITLW010000368.1 GCA_031277715.1 Sphingobacterium sp.
AGCTTCGTATCATGGTGTTATGGGCAAGCTGGATTTGAGGTTCCACGTAACCCCTGGTCGCCAGCGCTGTTCCCAAAGAGCAGGGTATATTGGAGAAATGACGAGAAGACTAAAGCAATAGACAATGAGAAGGCAAAAGCTGATATATTCGGTATTTATGGAACTCAGGCCAAACGTATAAACCACGTAGGACTGATCAAAGAAATATCTGACAACTACCTGATCAGCATCGAAGGCAACAGCAATAACCGGGTAGAATCCCGACTGAGGCACCTCCGTACGGTGTATGCTATAGCGGATTGGGTCAAGTAGTATTAAGTATGGAGTATTTAACCATGAAACATATCATCATCTTCACTCTCCTCTCCTTCTCTTGTCGTACGAGCAAGCATCACCTTGAGGAGCAAAAAGCCGTACAGCAGGTACATGTTTCGGAGGCTCAGGAATGGCAACAGTACCTCGCACAAGATAGCACAAAGCGGTACTGGCACTTTGCGAGCGACTCCATGTTCTACTTCCATCCGGATAGCGGTCTTTGGGCGCAGGGTGGCTGGCTGTATGCAGAGGAGCTGTCGGCACGTACCCGTGAGCAACAGTCTGGCATCAGTTATAGGGATAGCGTGGGCAGTCAACAGCATTCGTCCAGCACGGAGCAAACAACGACTCGAAAAAAGCAGCTCCCCTGGTACATTTATGTAATTGTCCTACTTGGGATAGGATCCGCAGGGTTCTATTACCTCTGGCGAAAACGTATCTAAACGAAATGAAGCTGTCTCCAAAGGGTTGAAAAGCCTAAAACCGCATCATTGTGAGGCAGGGAAGCAACGAAGCAATCTTAGTTTTGTTGTAATTAGATTGCTTTGTCGTCATTCTTCCTCTGCTCAATGACGTTGAGAAAAGGTATCTAAACTAAGAACGCCTGAAGCAAATCACTTCAGGCGTATTTTTTACTCCTCTCCTCCTACACTGTTACATATCCTCGAGAGAAAGCCCGATCAACTGAAATTCAAAAGATGCCAGTTCCTTTTTCAGTGTATTTGCTTTGTGCTCCAACAGCCCAAGGCTTATTTTTTTAGGGTTTCTTTTTACCTCCCCCAGTATAGCCACTTTATCCAATTGATTTAGGGCGACAATATCAATCTCATTTTCCCCCTTACTGTCCCAATAGCTCCCGATTTTAGTAATGCGACCCTCGAGACTCATCTTCTCTCTGAAATACTGTTCCAATAATAGCCCACTGTACTGTTCGTAGTCCCTATCGATAAACTCGCGTAATAAATCGAGGCGACCGACCTCGATAAGTGACTGATGCGGGTAAATAAAGCGGAACCAAAAACGCAGGTAATTGTCCCGGAGACTCCAGCGGGTATTGCGGCTATTCGGTTTGGAAAAAATAGGTTTGTTGCGTACGATCAAAGAATAATTGGTCTCTAGATTACTTAAATAAGAGCCTGTATTCTTGGATATGACAGAATCTATCTCACTTTGTGTATTCTTGCCTGAAGCAATAAGCTGAAGTACCGAAAAATAGGTACCGTACTCTTTGCCGAATTCGGTAATAAGAATATCCTTGCCCTCCCCTAAAAAAGGAGAATCGGCGCGGGTAATAAAATCCAGCATCTGCACTTTAGTAAACGCTCCCGAATCCATCAACAGTTCAATATATTTGGCTACACCTCCCGAAATCATATACAGACATAACAGATCTTCGGGCTGAAAATCAGGATTATAATCAGACAGAATCTCCTTAATGACATCAACTTTAAAAGGCTGCACGATCATTTTGGCAGTCAGGCGTCCAAAAAGAGGCTCTTTACTATGCTCAAAAATCTTGATCATCAGCGAATATACAGAGCCACAGACTATCAGATTAATCTTTGCCTGAGCCTTATACTGATCCCACAAATGCTGAATATCACTGAAGATCGATGGATTGATATTATCAAATTCCTGAAACTCATCGATAATCAAGGTAAAGTGATGCTGGGTCGAGAAAATTAAAAGTTGCTCAAACAGATCCTTAAAGCTAGATATTGTGCCAAAAATACGCAAGCCCAACATCTGTTCAGCATCCTGCTGAAACTGCTGACACAACAACTGTTCATTCTTGCGAGCTACAAATAGATAAAGATAGCGCGCTCCTTTGACAGATTCCATTAGCAAAGAGGTCTTTCCGACCCGTCTCCTGCCAATAACAGCCTGAAAACAGGCCACATCAACCGATCGCTTCAGATTAGCCTGGAGTAATTCCAATTCCTTATGTCTATTATAAAACTTCATAGCAAGAATAATTTAACAGCCATTAACTTAATAGCCATTAAGTTAATGGTCATTACAAAAATAACAATTTATTTTAAAACTATCCTCAACCTCTTAACCCCTGTCCAGAATTCACTTCAGGATCTCTCCTATCTAAATACTAATATCTAAATACTAAATACTAACTAAACCTTCCCCTTTCGTACCGAGTACCATTCTCTGAGCTGGGCGACCTCGTTGGAGATAAAACGTACCCCGCCTCCTTTTTTGCCGATCCTGACCTCTGTAAGCAACCCTTCATCCCGGTGCGAGACCAATGTACCGCGCGATATTCTTAATACATCGAGCGCCTCGACGGTATCCATCAGCCAATCGCCTTCTGCTAGCACGAGGTCGCTGATGTGCACGGTCCTTCGCTTGCTGGGCACAGGCCCATCTTCTATCGACAGATCAACCTCTTTTCGCACAGGCGCATTCTCTTTATGAACAACCAATATTTCCAAGAGTTCCCGAATACGCTGAGCTGTCTCCAGCAACAATACCTTTGTTTTCTTGTTTTCCATAGGTTTACAGATTGTTTGGGCCTATCAGCCTATCATACGGTCGTTAAACCACAAGTCCACATCTTGCTTGTAAGTGGGACCTATATTTATCTTTTGTGTATTTTGTCCACAGTGGATCGTTAAGATATCATCTTTGATGTAGCGGGCATAGGACTTGTTGATGATGTATTGATTGTGCACCCTCTTAAAGTCACTTTTGGGCAGGTCTTCTTCAAATATACCAATACGCTCATTGACCGTTAGGGAGCGCTCGTCTACAAAATATAAGGTCGATTCATCTTTCCCGGATTTGATATAAAACAACTCATCGTAATGCACCAGTGTCTTTTGTCCGTTGCTCTTAATGGTAAAATATCTGCTCGTAATCTCCTGAGCAGCTATAGACATAGTCAGCCCAAGCTTGTCCTCTACCTTGCGGAGCATCTGCGCCAATCTCGAGAATGTAACGGGTTTCACCAGGTAGTCTATAATATTGGTATTATACGCTGTGGAGGCAAATTCGGTATATCCAGTGACCATTACACAACAAATATCAACGGGTAGCTGCTGTACCAAATCCATACCATCTAGAGCAGGCATCTCTTTATCCAGAATGAGCAGCTGGACAGAAGGTCGATCCATTAAATAGCTCAATGCAAGTCTGGGGTCGGTAAATTCTTTTACAATCTCAATACGCTGGAACTTCCCGAGTTCGGTACCAAGAAACTTCAAGGCCTCGCGCCGGTCATCCAAAATCACGGTTTTGATTTTTTTCATAATCAGGTTTTTTTAGGTTTTCAATTATTAAATTCACTTCATAGCGATTATCATAAATAGCAATGCGCAAGTTTCCTTTAATATGGCTGTTACATTCTAAACGCCTTTGTAGATTGTCGATCCCCGTACCAAGACTATCGGCTGTCGCTCTATCAGCTATATGATTGGCAATACGAAAGTTGACAAAACCGGGAGCGAGCTCAAACACGAGTTCAATAGGATTATCGGTATCGCCGTATTTTAAGGCATTTTGCAACAATTCGATAGTCGACATAGGCAATATATGCTGCCCTTGGCATTCGCCATGGACGTGGAGGCGTATGTTGGCGGAGAATGTTTTGATCCATGAGCGCAACTTGGCAAGTTCCAATTCAATGGGCACAATATCTTCCTCTAGACGACCTATTTTTACAGCATACTGCTGTATCGCCGCTTGGCCGCTGATCATGGTTTTAAGCCGCTCACTTCCCGAAGTAATATGCATCAGTATGTTATTCCATGCGTTGTACATATGATGAGGTATTATCTCTAGCCTAAGCAGTTTAGATTCCAACTTATGCAGTTTCGAAGGCATATCCCACAGGTAGAAAAGAATACCATAAAGTAGGAAGCGAACAAAATATTGTACAAAATTAAGGGTATAGCTGTTCCAATCGCGTTGATCTTGATAAGGTATTTTTATCCCGAGCGCAGGCAGAAAAGTGTAAACCCAGAAGTCACAGAACAAAAAGAAAACGAGCAATCCTGGCAATACCCCCCATTTGAGAAGAGGGCTGGTCAACCAGATTTTTCGCTTCCGAGCGAAATAGTACCCCAAATAAAAGACAGACATAAACAACGGAAGCGCAAATATAATCTGGGAATACTTCACCTTGGTATAAATCAGCATATTGCCTACATATACCATACAGGAGTAGATCAACCAATAGATAGCATGATGCAGCACCCTTCGGCAAGGTACCGACAAGAGTAGATTCGTATTCATAAATTAGATTTTTGAGTAGAATATAAGCTTTTATTTTTTAAAAGCGTAAAACTAACCATGCATTCCCCTCATTGTAAGTCTTCTAGATAGAGAAAACACTCCCATTGAGCTGGGTATACCCTGATAATTTCATACAGATCCGTATAGATATCCTGGATCAAATCTGAAGCCGTACGGTCTGTATCATAAGCGTGCCATCGAAAATAAGATTGTAGGCTATTGTCAAGTTGAGGCCATAAGGTATAGATGCCACACTGTAACCATTGGGCCAGCAATACCGCCCCTTGCCTCACTTGTAGCTGTGCTTGACCAAATTGTACGGGTACAAGATTATCTCCCACTCTGTCCCGATGACCTGTACCTGTATTACCATCTACATACGCCACAATATGAAATCCCCTATCAAATGCACGCTTTGCACGGAAAAGCACATGCGGGCACTCTGCATCCAACAGTAAAAATCGCTCTTGCAAAGGAGAATCGGCCAACGGGGCTATTATAGCTTCAAAGATTTGCTTTTGCTTCAGATAAACTCTGGAAGAGACCAACAGTGCGATCTTCAATCCAGACTCGGCAAGATAGCGTACAACGGTGCGGTAGCTATACAGATGCGCGGTAAGTACAACAGAAGGGGTTTGTAGAAAATCGGCAGGCAATACCCCCAGGGCATACGGGGCCTGCGACTGTTGTAAATGGGCAAGACGCTGGAAGAATAAGGTATCTCGAAAATAGGATTCCATTCGCCAGGGCAGTGTATTGGGCAACACATGACGCAATTGCCTTTGATAATGTAGAAATAGTTTTTGACCCCAGCCTTGGGTTAAATCCAAAGATTTTAAGTCATTGATCAATTGGGTAATCATAGGTTTTTGATAGATAAGATAAAAGCCCGGCGATTCATCTCCGGGCTTTGGTCAGTTTAAAAGAAAATCGGGCATTTTACTTCAGGTATTTTATCCTGCTCTTCGTCACCTCCAAAATATCCTGCTGCCAAAAGGGCATTTGGAACCACCTCGTTTTCAACAATTACCTGCGGTTTTGATTTGTGTGTGTTGTTCATGTCTTAATGATTTATGATCTAACCATAAGCTTGCTCTTGCAATAGCGCGCTCTTTACATGCCGGCAGTACAAAGGATGCATAAATGACAAAAGGTTTAAAACAAAATCGCTACATATAGCGGTAATGTCCGATGATGGTGGAAAAGTCCTAAAAAGCCATAAAAATTAAACCAAAAACGCTTCAAAAGGTTAAAAACAGCCTATAAAGCGACTATTAAACCACATCCAGCGACAAAAAATAATAGATATATAGAACCGAGTCCAAAAAAGAGATTCGTAAGCAATACCCACTTAAAGAGAAAATATACCCTCATCGAGCGATTGATCTTGGATATCAAAAAAATACTATCGATTCATTGTGCTTGACCAATTAAAGAAATTATGGAACGATTTGTCACCCAGGCCAAAGCATTACTACGTTGCGAAGATGCAAGCCAGGCCCTGTTGAGCCATATCAAAATACAGGAATTCGCCAAAAACAATGTATACTGCGACGAAGGAGAACAGAAGCTCTATTGGTGCTATGTGCTCGATGGGCTGGTCGGTGCTTACCAGTATTTTGAATACGAACCGCCCTATATGCACTGGGCCACATTACCAGGGCAGGCATTTACTGGCACTAAGCATGAGTATAGCGATAATAGTCATTCTCTCGAGATCCGTTTTTTAAAAGACACCAAGGTGGCTATGGTGCACCTAAAGCAGTTGCATGATCTTATGGACGAGCATGCCCCTATCATGCGGTTGGTCAATGTATTGCGACAACGGCGATTTACGATAGTTGACATCAAGTCCAGATTGATGGCGCGCAATGCCAAGGATCGTTACAGGGAGACACTATACGAAATACCCGCTATACCTGCTACCCTCAATAACAACCAGCTGGCCCAATACCTAAATATCAACCCGAAGACCCTGTACAAGAGTAGGAAGAAAGAAATAAACCGATAAAAATAAAATACTACCGTACGACCCGATTTTAAGAAATAAATGCCTCTTACCTTAGCCTTACCAAAACGCAAGTACAGCGGATCGGCGATACCAGGTGTCAATGAAAAGGGGAAGCTCACCAAAAGGGCACACCGCGAGAGCTGTACCTAGGTGTATAAAGAAAGTGCGACAGCAAAGCTTTTGAACACAATCACGCAGAACATAAGTAATAGAAACATGATCACACTCAGGTACAAGCAGGCAATAGTGGATAGGCTAGACAAAACTTTATGCTGGTATCGGAGATATCTGAGCCAACCGGTATACAACTTCACGGTATATGGCTATGCTATGCTCTATATGTATACGGCATCCAGCAAACTATGGAAAATGGAAACCTTTATTAAGGGAATAGCAGAAATCCCC
>JAITLW010000385.1 GCA_031277715.1 Sphingobacterium sp.
TACTGTGCTATAGTGAAAAACACGGTTTCACCGAAAAAGGCCTTGAGTTGTATGCTCTTTGCGACCAGAATATCCAGCATTTGCCTAAGAAACTAAGTGCGCTGTACGCGAAGCGGAAATAGGTCTGTACAACAGACTTATCATGACTACACTCGGAATAATAAATAATTCCATTAAATATACTGACGATATTTAATGAATACCTTTATATTCTATTTGTACAATTTTTAAAGCAAAACTATCAGGTGCTATTTCTATAATCTGCACCGAAAATATAGAGCTGCTATATGAGTATTATCAAAATATATAAAATAGCAAGTTGTATATAAAGCATCCCTGAAAGGAATACAAAATCTTAAGATCTGTATTCCTTTCAGGGATGTCTATCTATTACTAATACCAAAAGCGTATTACTATCCATACGGATAACAAAAACTTAACACACGCTGTAGCACGAATGCAGCTATCTTTGTTCTGATGGAACAATTGCCTGATACCGAATTATTAGCACTTATACGAAGAGATAGCCAGCAGGCCTTTGCTGTGATATTACATCGCTACAGGCATCAGTTGTATAAACAGATCTACCGTCGTATCGGTGACGAAGAAGAAACCAAAGATGTACTGCAAGATATCTATATCTCGCTTTGGAAGCAGCGGAACAATATCTATATCAAGGATACCTTTGCACCTTATCTATCCAAGGCGGCCCATTACGCCATCGTAGACCGTTACCTGTTCCAGAAGAAATCAAATACCCTCAAACTTGCCCTTACCCATCAGCAGCAATATCAATGGTCGGCAGAAGATCAGTTGCTTGCCCATGATCTTGAACGAGATTTAGACAGACTTCTGATCAAAATGCCTCTTAAAGTACAGGAGGTGTTTAAGCTCAGTCGCAAGGAAGGATTATCGATAAAGGAGATCTCCATAAAGCTGGGACTTTCCGAACAGACTGTCAAGAACTATCTTTCTACAGCACTTCATACCTTTCGCAAGCACCTTGGCGAGAGCAAGCTTTCCTATTTCCTGTTGATTACTTTTTTGCTCCGTTGACTTTTGCTATCACTTTTCAACCAAACGCAGAACATCCTCTCTACTTCTTATTTGGTAACATCTTTTTAATGTAAAAACAATATTTTCTTAATGGTACTGCCTGCCCTATTTTCCGATAATAATAGTGTATGAGCAAACAAAGCGACCGCCGGTTATTGGCAGAGAAATATAGAAATGGGCAATGTACTCCAGAAGAGATCAGACGTATACAGTCCTGGTACGATGAGTTGGAAGATTATGGATTTCCTGACCAACAAGAGCTTGATCGGGCTTCGGAAGAAGCGACTATAAAAACACTCCGTCAGATAGCAAAACTGCAACAAAAGAGAGTCTTAAGACGTGTTTTAGTGCAGATAGGTGCCGCAGCCGCAGTCATTTTGTTAATGCTCAACCTTTGGCTTGTACAAGATAAGCCAAAGGTCAGCTCCACATCCCTTTTGGGGGTGGCAGATATACAGGAAAGCATCACCACTGGTGGAGAAAAAAAGAAATTGATACTACCAGATGGTTCTTCAGTCACACTTAATACAGCGTCGACCATACGATACCCTAAAGAATTTGGTACGGAGCACCGTCAAATAGAATTGGATGGACAAGCCTTTTTCGATATTGTTTCAGATCCTGATAAGCCATTTTTGGTGAGTACCAAGGATTTGACCGTTAGAGTGTTGGGTACGAGCTTTGATGTAAAGGCCTACAGTGGCGAGCAGAAAGCAATTGTTCGGGTAGCTAGCGGAAAAGTTGAGGTTTTACCAAGCGGGACTCCAGCCCAACAGCTAGCCCTCCTTCAACCTGGTCAACAGTTTGACTACAACAAGAGCCAGCATCTAGGAAAAACTATTCCTGTAGAGATCAAAACAATCACCGATTGGCAACACAATATCTTACATTTTGAATTTGTTCCGTTGGTGGATATTTGTAAAGAACTGGAACGAACCTATGGTATTCCTATCATAGTCGAAAACAACGATATTTTACTGGAGCGCTACCATCTCAATGTTCAGGATGAAACCATAGATAATATCCTTCTGTTGTTGAGCAAATCAGGAAAAGGATTTTCTTACGAAAGCAGTAAGGGAAAAATAATCATCAAATAAGTCAAGTCATCATCAACCCCAAATACAATTGCCTATGTAGCAGTAATAACCCTAAAGCAACATTTTAATAAGCAAAAAGCGGAAGTGGTGGAACACTCCCGCAGAAAAAGCTTTCATGATCTTACATTCTCATTTTAAAACCATTAAAAAAAGCTATGTGCAATTTTACAAAAAATCGTACAATTAAACTATTATGTTTTATGTCAAGAGTAACCTTAATGGTCTCTATTATTACAGTGCTTAGTGCAGCTGTCCTATTTGCCAATGAAGCGAGGTCGCAAAATCTTGCAGAAGTATCTGTTAATCTCAATCGTCGGGTTTCTACAGTACACGAGCTGTTGGCCGACTTGGCGAGACAAACCGATTTCACCTTTGTCTATACACTAGAGACTGGTCGGATCAAGTTAGAATCACCAAACATCGCTTACAACCAGTTGGATGCCGTACTTCTATGGCTCGCCAAAACTAAAAAACTGAACTTCGAACAGGTCAACAAATCCATTGCTATCAGCAGTGCACAGGAACGTGACAGCCAGCAAACGGGTCGTATCTCTGGAAAAGTACTTGACGACAGGGGAGAAGCGCTGCTAGGCGCGTCCATAAAAATTCTTCAGACCAATCAATCCGTACAAAGTAGTGTAGATGGAAGCTATCACTTCAGTACTACTCCCGGGAGCTATACCCTAGAGTTCAGCTACGTCTCTTTTCAGACCAAGCGGATCACTCAGGTCGAGGTAAAATCAGGACAGCTCACCAGCCTCAACATCACTCTGTCCCCCTCTACCAGCACTTTAAAGCAGGTAGTGGTCACTGGCAGCTACAAGAAAGAAAGCGTTGCCGGACTTTACGCTACCCAGAAAAATGCAGCTTCCGTCACCGATGGTATTTCAGCCGAGCAGATTGCCCGAACCCCAGACAATGATATGGGACAGGTGTTAAAACGTGTGACAGGCTTGACCACGGTAAACAACCGAAGTGTGATTGTAAGAGGAATGTCCGATCGTTACAACCAGGCCATGCTAGATGGTATTGTGATCCCCAGCACCTCGCAGAACAGACGCGATTTTTCCTTTGATATTATTCCTACCGAGATGGTCAGCTCTGTCGTGGTCAATAAAACTGCTACACCGGACGTGTCTGCCGAATTTTCCGGCGGTCAGGTGTCGGTAAATACCATAGACATTCCCGAACAGAGTTTTACCAGTATACAGGTAGGTACAGGTGGCAATTCAAGTACAACAGGCAAAGATTTCTATCGTCTGGGCGAGCGCCACACCAGCGAGTACTTAGGTTTTTTTGATAAATCCGCCAAACTGCCTGAAGGCATAAAAACCTGGCAATGGAACAATAGAGCCTCACAGCTGGATGCTCCTCCAGGGTATATCTTAGATGATCCAGAGCTTAATAATACACCGCTCAATCCGATTGAGTTTGGCGATGCCATAAAATACAACGAACTGGATGCCATTGCTCAATCCAAGAGATTGAACAGCGATGCTATGCGTCTATACAAATATAAAGCTACTCCCAATCAAAATATACGTTTTTCACTGGGGCGTCGATATGAGCTGAAGAATGGGGATCGCTTTGGTTTTGTCGCTTCAGCGAATTTTAGAAATGAGCAGAACATCGTGTCGTTTAACAACGTGAGGAGATCACCGATGCACCATTATATAGATAGTACGGGACTTGGTGATAATGGAGCAGG
>JAITLW010000392.1 GCA_031277715.1 Sphingobacterium sp.
GATGCTCCTGCTTCTAATTCTTGTAATGCAATAATCACATTGTCTTTTGCATGTAGTTGTAGTGCTTTCATAAACGTTGCATGATTTGATGTATGGATGTCGTCTCCAACTTTTGGAGATGCTGTTTTATTGCGGGAGCCCAAGACGGCCAAATCGTAAGGTCCTCCCCCCAAATGGTTTTATTGGATAAAAGGATCTCTATATGTTCTATATCCAGATTTGCAAAGGCATAAGCCAGGCCCTCTTCTTCTAACAGGTATGCATGCTGTCTCATAAAAAATAGATAAGATGCAAAACCGAGACTGATACAGGTTGGGGCTTGCTCTTGAAAGGCATACCAGTAGGATAAAAGGGGAAGTACCCGGCTTTTTATTTTAGCATGGTAATTTTGCGCAATACTGCTCCATTGATGTTCTATGAATGGGTTTTTAAACCGATCAATAATACGCTCGGAAAAAAGGGCTAATTCCTTTTTTTGTATTCCTTGTGCTTCCAGTGAGGGGATGATTTCCTGATGTATCAGTTGGCTGATAAATCGTTCGTAAGCCGGCTCAGCAAGCGTATCTTTTACGAATTGATGTTGTGCTAAGAGTGCTATAGCAGCCATCAGGGTATGGGTACCATTTAGTATCCGTAGTTTAATCTCCCGCACTGGTTTTATGGATGGTAGGATGAAGGTATTGGGAGAAAGACCAATAAAAGAGAGTTGGTCGTGGACATAGTTGTCTTTGCTTTCTATAGCCCACAAGAAGTAAGGTTCGGCAGCGATAGCTAGACTATCCGTATACGGAGTGTCTTCTAAGGTGATTGCCCCGGGAACGATACGATCGACTAGGGTATTACAGAAATACACATGCGTATCTAGCCAATGGGTGAATGTGCTGGGTAAATTGTGGCGTACTGCCAGTTTTCTCACGATTTTGGCTAGTGTAAGTGCATTGTCATCTATTAGCTCTGTAGGAAGGACGATTACCCTTGAATCATCTGTAGTTCCTAGGTGCTGAAAACGTGTATAGAGGTAGCTTGTTAATTTACCGGGAAAGCTTTTAGGTGGGGAAGCAAAGATATCGTCATCGGTATCGACAATTCCTTTCTCCGTAGTGTTGGATATAATGATGTTTATTTCTTTGTTGTAGGCAAGGTCGAGGATGTGCTTCCAAGACGTATTGGCATCTTTTGTGTCGGTTATGCACGTGATGATTTGTTGCGCCGTTGTCTCGTTGTTGTTTTGGATTCCAGCGGTACGTAAGGTATAGAGTCCATCTTGTTTTAAAAATGGTTCTATGCTTCCAGATTGAGTCGATTTGATCATTACAATCCCTCCATTGAATGTGCCCGACCGATTGGCCTCTTCGATACAAAATGCAGGTAAGGCACGTAGCAGTACGCCTGTGCCAAATAGTAAGACACGAGTAGATGGTTTAGAACAGGAAATATACTCCTGAGCTACCTTTTTGCCGATTTTGGGAAGATTTTCTCTGTTTAACTGCATGGCTTTTTGAAATAGATTACCGCTGGATATTAAAGTAATTGTTGCAATTCTATCCTTTTTTTGACAGTTTAAAAAGCAAATTAATCGGTAGCGTTATCGGAACTATATTTAGCCATTTGATTGCAAAGCTGCGTAGAATCTTATTTCTTTGAACCTATCGTCTGCATGAAGACGGTATTACTATAACCCTATTTATTATGATGAGAAAAGAACTTTTAACGCGAGTCTTCTCACTTGGATTGCTCGCACTTCTTGGGATACTACAGATTAGTCTAGCCATTGCGCAGGACAATGTATCCAGGAAATTCACCGTTATTGACAAGTCCAGTCAGACCGGGCTTGTCGGTGTATCATTAACTAACAAACGTACCAAACAATCTACAGCTACCAATGCTACGGGGGAGGCTAGTCTAGAAGCTGCTTCGGGGGATCAGATTCAGATCCAGATGGTCGGTTATAAGACATTGGTACATGTCGTCACATCCGCTCAGAATGTCCGTGTTGAACTGGAATCTCAGCAAGAGGCGATATCGGAGGTCGTAGTTACCGCTTTGGGTATAAAAAGGGAGACTCGGGGACTCACTTATTCTACGCAACAGTTGGCTAGCGATGCGGTAAACAATGTCCGCGATAACAGTGGTAATATCATGACCAATCTGACCGGTAAAGTAGCCGGTGCTACGGTGACTACAGCCTCTACGGGACCAGGAGGTGCTGCGCGGGTCGTGCTACGGGGTAATAAGTCAATTTTTGGAAATAATAATGCTTTGGTAGTGGTCGATGGTGTTCCTTACGATAATTCGGCAGGCACTCAGGCAACCGGAACAACGCCTAATTATGGCACCAGTGATGGGGCAGCGAATATCAATCCAGACGATATTGAATCCATCAATATTCTAAAAGGACCTTCAGCCGCTGCTTTGTATGGGGTAAGAGGGGCCAATGGGGCGATTATTATTACGACAAAGCAAGGACAAGCTGGGCGCTATAGTATAGATTATAATGGTAGCGCATCCCTTGATCAAGTCAATATGCTGGCTGATTTTCAAAACTCTTACGGACGTGGAAATGGCGGAAAGAAAGGTGTAAATATCGGAGAAAGCTGGGGCGAACAAGGTACTACCTATAAAAATAATGTTAGGGATTTTTACCGAAACTCGGCGACGTTTAATAACAGTATAAGTACCTATGGAGGGACTGAAAAAGTGCAGGGTTATATGTCTTATAGCAATAATAAGATAGGGGGGATATTCCAGGGAAATGATCTGAAGCGGAATAGCCTGAACCTGCGGCTGAATACGGAATTGATTCCGGGACTGAAAACAGATGTAAAGCTCAACTATGTCAATCAGCAGATTGCTAACCGACCACGATTGGGCGATACGGGAATGCCTATTGAAGCTTATATTATGCCGAGAGATATGGACGAGACAGAGTTGAAGGATTATGAAACAATCGATCCTTCTGATGGAAAGCCGTTACGTAAGTATTGGTCCGGTTCGTCCATATATGATAATCCATACTGGAGTATAAACCGCACATCCGTCAACGAAGCCCGGGATCGAATTACGGCATTGGGTTCGGTTTCTTATCAACTGACTGATTGGTTGAATATTTTAGGACGTTATTCGTTTGACAAGTATAAGGATGTTGTAGATGGGTCATTCTACCACAGTACCGTGTCTTTGGGTGATGTACGTACCGGAGGTAAATATTATCAAACACATACCCAATATTCGGAACAGAACTTCGATTTGTTGCTGAACGGGAAGCATGAGCTGAATGAGGATATTCAGTTGAATTATACGGTAGGGACAAGTTTTTTGAAACGGAAATATAATACCTTTCAAAATATGGCTAATGGATTGAGTATTCCAAATCATTTTTCTTTTTTTATGGCGACAACGCCTGAATTTAAGGATATTAAAAACTATGAGCGGCGGTTGAATTCTATTTATGCTAGTGCACAATTGGGGTTTTACAATAATATTTTCTTGGATTTGACAGCACGTAACGACTGGTCGTCTACATTGTCTCCACCTCATAGTTTCTTTTATCCATCCGCAGGTCTTTCGGTTGTTTTCCACGAATGGTTGGAACTTCCTGATTGGGTTACATTCGGAAAAGCTAGAACTTCCTATACAAAAGTTGGAAATGATCCTGATCCTTTACTCTTGGCACAAATATATCAATTTGGCTTGGGTGCTGAAAAGGGATTTGTATTCAGAAGCGCAATCAAATCTATTCCTGACTTAAAACCAGAGGAAACGACGTCCTTTGAGGTCGGATTGGATATGAAGTTCTTTAATGATCGGTTGGGATTTGATGCTACCTATTATAAGAGCAATACGGTCAATCAGCTGATGTTTATCCCTATGCCAATGGCTAGTGGGTTTAGTAGAGAGTATATCAATGCCGGTGATATCCAAAATAGCGGGTTTGAGATACAATTGACTGCTGTGCCTGTGCAAACGGAGAATTTTAAATGGAGTACTGGAATCAACTTTGCCACCAATACGAGCAAAGTCCTGAAACTACACTCGAAGACGAAGCGCGCTGACATTACTGCGAGCACAAAATATGCTACAGTGGTCGTCAATGAGGGTGGAAAATACGGTGACTTGTATGGACATAAGTGGAAACAGGATCCGGGTACTGGAAAATATGTTGTTGATGCTACGGGCTTGCCAGTTGTAGAAAGCAATCAAAAGCTGGGTAATTTCAACCCTGATGCATTGATTGGCTGGACGAATAGCTTTAATTATAAACGATTTACATTGAATACCCTTATCGACGCACGTATTGGAGGAGAGATTGTATCGGGGACTGCTGCTTATCTAGCTTCTTATGGTGTAGCTGAATTTACAGAGAAGTATAGAGAAGGTGGTTTGGTTCTGGATGCCGTACAGGCAGATGGTAGCGCTAATGCAGCGGCTATTACCGCCCAGCAATTATGGCAGAAGGTAGGACAGAATGGTCGTGATGCCTGGGGTGATTTTTTTGTGTATGACATGACTAATGTCCGTATGCGTGAGCTGGCATTGGCTTACAAGTTTGATGTAAGCAAGATTAAGGGATTGCAGGCAGCCCAAGTGTCTCTAACAGCGAGAAATCTATTCTTCTTCTATCGTGGTAAGTCTAAATTGGATATCCCAGGAATCGGTAAGATCAAAAACCCTATTGACCCTGAAGGAGCATTAGGTGCTGGTAATTATCAAGGAGTGGAAGTTGGTCTTGCACCAGGTGTGCGTACCTACGGTCTAAATCTTAAACTGACATTTTAACCAAAGAAACCATGAACAGATCAATAATATATAGTATGGTAATCAGTATGGGATTGTTATCCTGTACCAAGGACTTCGAAAAAATAAATACGGACCCTGATAATCTAACAGAGGTGGGACCACGTGAGCGGCCGTTTATGTTTGCTAAAGCCCAATCATCGGCAGCGATGAACCGCTCGTTCTATCAGACGGTACAGAATTTAGGACCAGATTTGTATGCGCAGTACTTTGCACTGACAACGACCTCATTCCGGACGGACCGTTATGCATTGACACCCGATTGGCAACGCCGGTTCTGGACAGTAGTATATGTGGATACTGCTCCGCAGCTGAAATCTATTTTAAATAATGTCGAGCCTAATTCAGGTGAAGCTGCATTGGCCAATATTCAATGGGTGTATGCATTTCATAGACTGACGGATCAGTTTGGACCTATACCTTACTTTGATGCGGCAGAACCTAAGGATGTAATTCCTTATGATCCTGTGGATAAAATCTACGATGATTTTTTCAAAAGACTAACCACAGCGGTGGAGAACCTTAAGGCGCTTCCTGCCGGAACGAAAGTTTATCAAGGGTATGAACTGATGTATGGGGGTGATATCAATAATTGGATTGCTTTTGCGAATTCCTTACGTCTTCGTCTAGCCTTACGTATCTCAAAGGTGGATGCCAGTCGAGCTAAGACCGAAGCGGAGGCCGCTGTGGCATCCGGTGTGATGGTAAATAATGCACAGAATGCTTCGCTTTCGAAATCGTTGAATGGAAATGATACGAATGGCTTGTCTCAAGTGGCCGCCTGGAATGAGTTTGCGATGAGTTCTACTATAGCATCTTACTTAAAGGGCTATGTAGACCCCCGTATGGATAGGTATTTTCAGCCTAGTGTGATTGGAGGTACATTTAATAGTTTGCGTAATGGTATGCCTGCTGCAGATCTGGGGATAGTACGGAATCAAGCCGGATCTAATTCTAATGTGGGTAGATATTGGGTTGAATATGTTGGCGCAAGTTCGGTACTTACGCCAAACTTGGTTGCGCGTTTTCATGTGATGGCTGCTGCGGAGTCTTATTTCCTACGTGCAGAAGGGGCACTGAACGGTTGGAATATGGATGGTACTGCTCAAGCAATGTATGAAGAAGGGGTCAAATTGAGTATGCAACAATGGGGGATAAGTGATGTTAATAGTATACAGACTTATTTGAGTTCTTCGGTACAGCCCGTCGCTCCTGGTGATTATCACAACTCTCCTGCTGTAGGTACTACTCCGGTAAAATGGGATACTGATCCGGCGGTGCAACGTGCACAGATCGGGACACAAAAGTGGCTTGCTATCTATCCTGATGGTATGGAAGCTTGGGCAGAATTTAGGAGATCGGGATTTCCAAAGATGTATAATCTATTGAGTTCGGAGAATGCAGATCTTCCTGTGGGTACTTTTATCAAAAGAATGCCGTATCCATTGACTGAGGAAACGAATAATTTGGAAGAGTTAACTAAAGGAAGGGCTTTGTTGGGAGGAAAGGACAATGCGGCAACACGTGTATGGTGGGATGTTGATTAATAATTTATGCGACTCTATATCTATTTTCTTTTTATGATGGCTTCTACTTCTATGGCGATTGGACAGGATGCGGTACCCGAGGTACTGGGGATACCCAAGCATTTGGATCGGACAGCTAGCTACGTACAGCATAGATTGAAAGAGGTATGTACGCAACATAATAGTTCTAAAGAATCGATCTACGGATATGTGACTTCTCATCTCGGCTTAGATAAGGCGGAGATGGGAAGCTTGGATGTACAGGTGGTAAAGGAGATGGATCTAGGAGATTTTGTACTCCGTTATATTATATTCCAAACAATGGAAGGGGTCTACGTCCCGGCTCATTTGTATGTCCCCAAAGGAGAGGGGCCTTTCCCCGCAGTGTTGAATAGTCATGGGCATTGGCCTAATGGAAAGGCGGGGGAGATTGTGCAGCGTACGGCGCAGTTACTGGCCAGGAATGGTTATGTCTGTTTGACTATGGATGCCTGGGGCTCAGGAGAAAGGGGAGCGAACCATGTCCATGAGTATCATGGTGCGAGTTTAGGTTCATCCTTACTTGATTTGGGTGTCCCCTTGATGGGAATGCAGGTTCTGGAGAATAAAAGGGCAATCGATCTGTTGCAATCATTAGAATATGTGGATAGCGAACGTATTGCTGCCACTGGGGCTAGTGGAGGTGGTAATCAGACGTTTTGGATTTCTACTTTGGATGAGCGGATAAAAGCTGCCGTGCCTGTGGTGAGCATTGGTACGTTTGAATCCTATATCCTGAACAGCAACTGCGTTTGTGAGCTTTTACCACACGGATTGGTGCATTTGGAAACAAGTGATATGCTGGTAGCGGTGGCGCCCAAACCTATTAAGATATTATCCGCATTACGTGATGGCAATGCCGCGTTCAATGTTGGTGAAATGTTGCGCACGTTTAATAAAGCCCAACCTTTTTATAGTGATATGCATGCGGCGGAGAATCTCTCCTATGAATTGTTTGATGAGAAGCATGATTATACACTACCTATGCGATTGAGCATGTTAGACTGGTTTGATTCCTATTTTGACGTGAAAAGAAATAAGGTGGATACCTTGTTTCATCAGATAAGCGATGCAGAATTGCGTGTTTTAGATGATGCTACACTGAAAAGCAAGGTGCCTACAACCTCATCCTACGTAAGAAAACGTGCAGCACACCTGTCGAAAGAGTTGCTGTCGAATAGTCATTTAGCTATAAAGGAAAAAGTAGGGGAGCTGGATAAAATGCTCCAGGTACAGAGGGATACTGTTCAACACATAGAATCTATACCTAATCAGGGAAAGTATCAGCGTGTGGTCATCAGTACTGGTCAAGGCAAGTTAATACCTCTCGTGATAGAACGTTCGGTAGAGGTACCAAATAAGTTGAAAATCGTATTTGGTTCGAAAGGAAATATGGAGGTGGCTCCGGAAAAGATATCAAGCTGGGTAAAAGCTGGTGAAACGGTGGTATTGGTTGATCTTTTCGGCTTGGGCGAACGTAGCTCAACGAGTGCCGATCAGATCGATGGGCAGTTGCCTCGTTTTCACACTTTGTCGCGATCGTTGTTATGGTTGGGAGAGTCCATGCTGTCTATCTGGCTATCCGAGATGGATGTGGTTATCGGATACATCAAAAATGAGTTTCCTAATACCGAAATCGAAGTAGTGGGAGATCGAGAGACGGCGGTCTGCGCCTTGATGTACGGAGCGATGTCTCCTGCTGCTATGCAGTATCTCCTTTCTGATCTGCCCTACAGTTATGTGCCTGATTACGTTGCCGCAGCGGACCGAACAAAAGAGGGGACTAACATGGCGATCCATTTACCGGGTATTATCTCGTGGGGGGATGTGCAGTTGTTGTTGGCTCTTGGAAAAGGTGCGTTCTATGTTG
>JAITLW010000409.1 GCA_031277715.1 Sphingobacterium sp.
AAATCTCAGGGGTTTATCCATAACTAGAGATGGGTATTTTGGAGAGAAAGCTCCCCAAATTGATTCCTTTTCGGATTTAGTATCTTTCCTGAATAATCTGAATATGAGTTGGACCAGCGCAACCAAGAGACTTAGCCCACAGGTCCTAATCGAGCTTTTAGAGAGTACCGGTAGAGAATATTCCGCCTTCCTTGCTACATTAGAGCCATTTCAGGACGCTTTACTTTCCGTAGCTTGGGCTGGACAACAAGTGTCGCCAAATTGGTTTCATATTGCGCGAGAGTACACCGAAAAATTCCTACATCAGCAGCAAATTCGCGATGCTATTGGTTGCCCTGGCATCATGACAAAGGAGTTTTATTATCCCTTCATAGATATTTTAATGTATGCATTACCTCACACATTCAGCGAGGTAGTTGCAGATTCCGGCACTACAGTCTCCCTTATCATTACTTCAGACATCGGTGGGCAGTGGAATGTGACAAAGACAGAGCACGGATGGGAGCTTAACAAAAATTTAATCCGTACTGCGGATGCAACTGTTACAATGGATCCCGACACCGCTTGGAAATTGTTTTCGAAAAGCTGGCGTCCTGCAGATGTATCCCACCTGGTGCTTGTGAAAGGTGACCTTCGCTTGGCGGAGAAGCTACTTGATACAGTCGCAGTGATGGCTTAAGAAATATAGAAAGCGATAAAACCATAATTATCTTATCTTTAATTCAAAAATACATTTTGTCGCACCAACTCCAATATCAGTTCAGGAAGCCAAATCCGGATTTGGAGGATTTTGTGTACGCTTTTTCGTGTTTGAGTAATGTTTCCAAAATAGATAAAGGCATTATTATTCCAAATGGCAGAGTTGATTTAGTGTGGTGTAAAGTTCCTAATCAACAATGGGAAGTCTTGTTGATGGGGCTGGAAACCCAAGCGAAGGAGATGCCTCAGAATAACATACAAGCTTTCTTTAGTATTAGTTTCAATCCTATAGCGTTGGAATATATTTTAAGAGAATCCATCGCCGATGTCTTGAATGGTGCTAAAAAAATGCCAGCCAATTTTTGGAGTTTTGAGATGGATGAAATAATTGATTTTGACACTTTTTGTACGAAGGCGTCCGCTAAAATTAAGACTCTAATTCCTGCGAAGATAGACGAGCGTAAGCGTCAATTGTTCCGAATAATATTCGAAAAGGATGGTAATATAAATGTTAGCGAACTTTCTGAAAAGATAGTTTGGAGCGAGCGTCAGATCAATCGTTATTTCAACCAAACTTTAGGCATTTCTTTAAAGACGTATTGTATCATTTTGCGATTTCAGGCATCTTTGCCTTATATTCAAAAAGGTCAATTGGCCCCGCAGTTTGATAATTTTACTGATCAATCCCATTTCATCAAAGAAATCAAAAAATTATCTGGCGTTTCTCCCAAAGAGCTTTCCAAAAATGAAAACGACCGTTTTTTACAATTCTTAGTGTACACTGTGAAATAACTTTGTAGAAAATTAAAGCAAATGTTATTAACAAGCAAAAAAGTGGCTATAATTGGCGGTGGTCCAGGAGGATTAACGTTAGCCAGGTTATTAGTTTTGAAAGGCGTTGATGTTAGCGTTTACGAAAGAGATGTCGACCGAAATGCTCGAGTACAGGGCTCGCCTTTGGATTTGCACGATGAATCGGGGTTGGCGGCGATTAAAAAGGCTGGATTATTAGAAGAATTCAAAAACAACTATATGGCTGGCGCTGACCGGATGCAAATTATGAACGAGAAAGCAGTGGTTTTCTATAGCGATCATGGTCATAAGGAATTAGCGGATTTTGATTCTGAATGGGATAATCAATTTATTTCGATGAGAAGAGAAGGAGAGGGGTGGCTAGTTGAATTTAAAAACGGGAAAATAGAGTATGCCGATTTGGTGATTGCTGCTGATGGAGCCAATTCAAAAATCCGTTCTTACTTGACGAAGGTTGAAGCTTTTTACACAGGGATCACGATGTTGGAAGGCACTATATACGATGCTGAAAATAAGGCTCCTGATATTTTTAAACTTTTGAAAGGTGGAAAAATCATGGCTTTTGGTGACAATCAGAATATTTTGATGGGGCAAAAAGGAAATGGTGAAATCGGGTTCTATGCCAGCATTAGAGTTGATGAAAATTGGTCTTTTGAAAATGGTTTAGACTATAAAAATAGTGCACAATTGTTAAGTTGGTTTCAAGCAACCTATCCCGAATGGTCAGCAATCTGGTACGAACTGTTTACTAGTGCCGCGTATTTTGTACCACGTCCGATTAGCTGTATGCCACTTGACCAAAGCTGGGAGACTCAATGCAATTTAACGTTGATTGGTGATGCCGCGCATGTAATGCCACCATTTGCAGGCGAAGGTGTTAATATGGCGATGCTCGATGCATTAGAATTGAGTGAAGTTTTAACTTCTAGCGACTTTTCTAGTATTAAAGATGCTTTCGAGCATTACGAGATCAAAATGCGAGAAAGAGCTTCAAAAATGGCAAAAGAATCCTTGGTAAATGGGGATAGAATGCATGCTACAGATGCTTTGGAAAATATGCTTTTATTTTTCCAGAAGCACTTGTCTTAGATAATGGATTTTATATTACCTTAGGTGATCAAAACTAATAGTTCCAAATGAAGTCGTTGTAAAAGTACATACAACATAAAAAAAGATACGCATGACAACAACATACATCTCCGTTCTAAGAGGTATAAATGTGAGTGGACAAAAACTGATTAAGATGGAAGCTCTAAAAAAAATGTATGAAAACCTAGCTTTTGAAAATGTACAGTCCTATATACAAAGCGGTAACGTTATATTTTTAGCAAAAAGTAAAAATACCAACGAACTTGAAAGCATAATATCTTCAAGCATTAAAACTGAATTTGGATTCGATGTTCCTGTTATTGTCGTCAGCCTCGATACATTAGAGAAAATCGAAGCGAATAATCCGTTTATTAAAGACACAGATAAAGATGTTGCCTTTTTGCACGTTACATTTTTAGCCGAAGCTCTAACTGAATTTGATGAGGAAAGCATCATTGAGAAAAAGCATTCCGATGAAGAAATCGCATTTACTACTAATGCAGTTTATTTGTATTGTCCGAATGGATACGGGAAAACTAAACTCAATAATAATTTTTTAGAAAAGAAATTAAAAGTACAAGCAACGACGCGAAATTGGAAAACTGTAAATGAACTTTTAAAGTTAGCAGCAAAATAGTTCTCAGTTTCAGTTATTGGACTTAGCGCTTCTTTTATTTCTGTATATAAATAAGTTTGCAAAGATAGCGTCATTAAGATAGACTGTTACTTAATCCTCTATTAGGTTTTAGTATATGAATAAGTCAGTATAGCTTTGTCGTTATACTCTCCGATATTCGGAGCATTCACAATACAATAATGATTGTGTTGCTCTCTTTGAGGAGGATGAGACTAGCTTAAAGTACAGGTATGCATACCGATATTTCGGTACCTTTCGTATTTGAACGTATTTCAGCCTTACCACCTAGTGATTCTACTCGACGACGGATTGAATACAATCCCATCGTTGATTTACCATTTTTTGGTTTGGTATCGCCTAGGCCTATTCCGTCATCACTGATTGTCAGGATGAGATTTTCCTCTTCCTCATAAATCAGAATCTCTACGCTTTTAGCTTTTGCATGTTTGATAATGTTGGTGATTGCCTCTTGGATAATCCGAAGTAAAGTTATCCTATCATCAACACCGACATTAAGCAAGGAGTCGTCGTCTATGTGAATAGTTTTGTGGTAACGGCTATCTGGAAGCGAATTGTCTGTGAGTAGCTTTATCTGCTTTTCGAAGGACTGCTCCAGTTGCTTGTCACCTGCACTGAACCACTCATGACTTTTGCTTCTTGCTGCTCTGTAAGCATTTTCTGTTTCCGCTTTAATCATCTTCATTTTGCTTTTTAGAGTGTCATCATGAATCTCCAATAGGAGGGTTTCCAGTTGATGTCTAATAGCGGCAATAGATGACGAAAGACCATCGTGAAGATCTTGTCCGAGCCGTTGTTGTTCCTCTCTAACGGCCTGGTATTTCGCCTCTTCCAAGGCAACAATCTGCATATTTGTGGTATTATTGAGTGCTTCCAGTTGCTCTTTTGCTTTTCTACTTCTATATACCATAACCAAGTAGATTCCCAGTATGATAACACAAGCAGTAACTGAAATCAAAATCAACCAAAAAGTCCGTTGCTGTTTTACTTTCTCTGCTTTTTCGAGCGCTATACTGCTATGCTCAGCCTGGGTATAAGCATAGAGTAAGTCGCCTAATTCTGTAGTTAGATTAGCCTGTACATCTTGTTCATATTTTAATGCATCAGCAAGGTGAGTATACGCTTCCGCATAGTTCCCTTTCAATGCCTGGAGTTTAGCTTTGAATTCAGCAAGGTCCGCACTTTGGCCTTTGCCAAAATTGGGTGAAGTTTCATACCTGCTTATATAAGCTTGCAAACTGTCTACATTTTTTAGGTTCAGGTAATTCTCCATACGGAGCCGTACCAGGTTGATGTCGATAAAATTGGTAGCCTGATCTTTGTAGGTGACTTTCAATCCCTCCATTTGATTCAATAGATTTTTGGCATCGATATACCTTCGTTCGAAGTTTGCCACGGAAAGTTCTATATCGATCATCAAGATATCGGTATAGAGCATCTGTGGTCTTGTGATGGGATATTTAGCTTGAATAGAAGCACCGATTTTCCTTGCCAAAAGGGCGATTTCGTGGACAGAAGCAGCGTCGTTCATTTCGATATATCCCGTCAGGACAGGAGAAAGGATATATAGCGCGTTCAAACCTACCGATTCGTCGACACTATCCTTTTGCAGTAGTCCAGGTAAGGATTCTAAGTAATCTTTTTCAGTTTTAAACAGGTCAACAATTTTGTCGTATAACTTTTGTTCCTGATAGATTTTACTTTTTTGAAGTTGTTCTATCAAGGGGTGTTCTTCACCATATTCTTTATAAGCCGCTGTAATCTTTTCGGCATAATACATAGATGCACCTTTCTTTTTAAACATACGGGCGTTATTAAAAAAGAGGTAATAGTAACTGATACGCGCCCTATGGTATTCGGTATTGCTCCAGGCGATCTTTTCATAGAGACTCAACAGGTCGACCAGTTCCTTAGTCTCAATATAGGTGCCTTCCGAAAATAATAGATGTACGACCGAATCTGCCTTTACAAAATAATCCTGGGCAGATAGTTTTCCCGAATGGTATGTTTTATTTAATATATTAAATTCGTTCTGTGGATTTCTTTTGGTTTGCGCGGAAGCTATTTGAAAGCACATCAATAAAAACAAGCATGGCATATATATATTACTAAAAGACAGGGAAAGCTGATTTTTCATGCTGTGAAAAATGGTTAAAGGTTTTGTTTGGATTAATTTATTAGCAGGGGTGTATAATAATTTCACGCCTATGTAAAGATAGATTTATTATTTGTTTTGGACGGAATTAATTTTAGTCGCGGTTTAGCTTTTTGAAACTAAAGAGAATAGGGGGGCGATAGAATAGAAATTTCAAAACATGTCTATGAAAGTCACTATGATCAGCGGATAGCTAATTCAGACTTTAATCTTTCTCTGTTTTTAACTTTTCCCCATAGATCACTCTTTTTTAAACTGTCAAGTCTGTGCGTTTTGGAATCGATTTCAAGATAGAGGCTATCGGGCGTTTCTTTCAGTACTTTTACCCGATATCCCCGGTCAAATCCCATCTTGGAATTCGGGTCAAAAAATATAGCTGATTTTTTCTTGGCAATTACTTTTTCTGCAAAAGGATAGTGCTTGACTATCCAATAATTATAGGGAGTGACTCGAATCGCGTATGCACTATTCTCTATCATCGATCCACCAGACAAACCATCCTTTGTGATATTATAAAAAATCAGCACGGAACCAAGGATCATAGCTAGTAGCGTCCCTACAAAAATCTTTTTCCTCGGAAAGAACACAAACAGACTAATGAGACCTGTGCCCGCAAAGGGGAGGATCAGATACCCAATCTCTAGACTGATATCAAAAAAGAAACGTAATACTAGATCACTCGATATGGTAATCAGCATGCCAGTGTTCAGGATAAGCAAGGTCTTTTCCAGTAGATTCAGTGGGTTCCTTTTCATGATCAAGGTTTTCTATTCTATTTAGCAAAGCATGTTCCAAAAAGCGCTCACTTCAATTAGGAAAATAGGGGTGAGCGCGATAGGGTATAGCAGTTATTGGGAGTATTGAATGGATTATACCCCCGCAATTTCTTTTAAGAAAATCAAAAAACTGTCTGCATATAGTTCAAATTCCCATACTCCAGCTCCGTGTATGCTTTTGTAGACAGGGGCATCATTCTCTTTGATTTGACTAAGGTCTATACAATACGGGTCAGCTCCGGCATCAGCAATGACGATGAAATCTTTAGGCCATTCGTCAATAATTTGATTTGTCACCGGATTAAAGGAATATCCTTCCTGTCTATCTAATAATTCAGATGCTCCATAGAGATGTAAACCCTGAAAGTATTTTTTACTATCGATGTGAACGTGCAGCGGCGAATAGTTGGTTAGAAACAGTCTGTAGTTTTCAGGCAATTTCCATCTTTCCGCTATCTTCAATAAATCGGTTTGGTCTGCAATAACCAGCCAATTTGTGGGATTTGATAAATCCTGGCTTTTACTTCGCTTGGCTTCCAGTTTTCTGTTAAGTTTTGCGACTGTTTTTTCAAGTTCTGTTTTGGGGTTTTCTAGCGAAGGGTGGGTCTTGGGGTTATCGTAACCTTTTCCATGTTGATAACCATTGTTCTGCCAAGCTTCGATTTCCGCGATCCTTAAATCTTCTGTTTTCCAGTAGCCCGGATCTTTGGGTAAGTCGCGATCAAATGGCTGTTTGCTGTATATTGACACGCTTTTTATTGCTTTGGCGCGGATTGAAGTGTTTAGGCTTTCGTTTTTTGCTAATTCAATCAAAGCGGAGAAAGATTCTTCTCCCTGGGTCTTTAAGAGTCCATCAATTCCCCAATACATTAGCTCAGGCTGTGTAATGCACCACTCGAAAAAAGCTATATACTCCGTCTCACTGTCGCCAACCAGCTTTATAATATCTGGCAGTAGAAAATTTCGCCAATGCAATATTTGTCCATGCTTCGCGTAATCTGTCAAGATATCCAAAACATAGTTCCTGTCGGTCGATGCATACTTTTTCTTTAGTTTCTCTACCAGTTTGGAAAATTTGACTCCATCTGTTTCGTCAATTATTTGCTGTCGTAATTTTTCTAAGTTTTTATCTGCCATAAGGATGTTTTCAAACCGTTGTTTGTACTCGTTTTTAAGAAAATTCATTAAATCTGTTAGAAGTCCAGCCTCCGTTTCTATTTTTCAAAAGGTCGATGATTGCTTCGGGTAAGCTTTCTATCTGCCGATTATCTTTCAAGTGCAAACGAAAGTAAAAACTACCTTTGTCAAATGAATCTTCATCGATAAATGCGATCAGGTTTTCGTCTTCAAATAATTCTATTCCGTCATAAAAAATATGATTTCCAAAACTAGACTGAATCTTTTCTCTAAACAGTTCTACATTGTCAATTTGCATTCCAAAACTACTGCAATTATTTAGATACGTAAGCATATGTTTTAGCACAAATGAAGTAACAGAAGGGGATGGAGTGCCATAACGTTCGAAATCGCCATTATCATCGTCGTAATTTAAGAAGTAGGAATGTACTTTTGGATTCTCTTCTTTAAAATCTGTTGTTTCAATTGCCCAATAGATGTCCTGTTCGGCTTGGATTAATAGCGATAAGGCATGGTGCTTTTCGAGAAATGAAATATCTAGACAATCTCTGAAAATGCTTGAAAATTTATTGGTCTTTTGTCCACTCTGCGGGTATAGGTGTTCCGTGCTCTGAAGTTGATTTGCTAGGATAAAGAACCTTTCAGCAGATAGGGGTAATGCAAAAGGCAAAGCATTCTCAAGTTCTGTCAATTGGTTTTGATATGCTGCATTAGGAATTTCAAAATCATACCAGCTTTCGATAAATGTTCTTAATGTTGCCCACTTTTCATCTGTTGTCAAATTGTTTGTAGTAAAAACAGGGAGGTATTTTTCCATTCGTAGTTGTGTTTATAAATCAATATAAAGTAATACTGTCAATTTAACAAGGGAACCACCAATGCATAAAGTATACTTTCCCGTTTTTGAAAAACAGCTTGATATGTCCATCGTAAACACCCTCTTTATCTTCTTTTAATACCATTAACTGGAGTTCCCCTTCTCTATATTCGTTTATCTTGCCCATTACTGCAGTGGGAAATAGATTTTTCATGTCGTTTATGCTGGTATTTGCATCTATTCGAATACCCTTGTAGTTGATGTAGTTGCCGTTGGTAAACCAGAACTCATCTACAGCCACTTGCTTTTGGTGCGTTTCAAAGCGTGAACCGTCTTTGTACAGGTACTTGTCATCTGGAGCTTCAGTGTCAAAAATGGTAATGCAGGGCGCCTCCTCCTGCAATAGTTTCGTGCTATCGGCTGGGCCAAATACTTTTTCAAAATCACTAATCGTGAAGAACCTCTTCAGCTTGCCATTGAATCGGATGTCTTCCTCCAGCATGACATCCGTATCACTGTTTTTGGAGCTGGTTGCCTGTACATCGGGGGTACATATTTTGAAAAGATCGTAGCGCTGAAGAAGGGTACTGTCATAGGTCAATACACGTGGATTTTCAGGATCGTTAGTGATGTCCATAAGTTGCTGGTTACGACGATGAAATTCTAGCCAACCCACGGTATGTTCTTCAGGTCGTGGATCATCTGCTGTGTAGGAATTTTCATTTACGACATAGAGCTCGATAGTTAGTTTTTCAGAGCTAAGTTCACTGAGCCGGACATGGACAGTAGTATGCGAAAAGGTCTTAATGGCCTCTGCATCGCTTGAGTGTACGACCTCCGATAGTAGTTTGTCGCAGGATACAACTGTACTATCTGTGGTATTGATGGTGTTGCTGACCAATGAATCTGTAACGCTGGAGGTGTTCTGGAGTGGACCCTGACAGGAATAAAGAGCAAGGAGGGTACATATGGATAATCTGAGCATATAATTCACGATTTAAAGGTTAGCCTTTATTGTTCCTAAACAATTTATATACCACATTTCTTTAAGACTCGGGGGGGGAGATAGGAAATGCATTTTTTGAACCAGTTCAAGATTTCTTTACAAAATAAAAGAGAACTTCATATTAGTTTAAAATTCAGAATGATGAAAAATATATCCGCTAGATTTTCACAGTTGTTTTTGAGAACCGCACTTTCGGTGACCATGCTTTCTGCTGTAGCCGATAGGCTAGGACTCTGGGCGAAAGCCTATTCGTCTTGGGGAGGTATGGGCGCCTTTATAATATACACTCGGAAACTAACTTTTTTCCTGCCAGAGGTGTTAAGTACATTGGCTGCTTACATCGCCACGGGCTTAGAACTGCTCTTGCCATTGATGCTGATGCTGGGCTATAAGGTTCGAATTGCAGCGTATGGGAGTAGTCTGCTGTTAGCGCTTTTTGCAATCTCGATGACGATAGCATCGGGACCTAAGGCGCCCCTTGACTATTCCGTATGGATTGGAAGTGCGTCCGCTCTTTTATTGGCTACACAGCACGAGTATTCGAAGTGATAGAAGTGAAATCAGATCTTCAATTTTGGTAATAATGCATGCAGTTGTTGAAAGTCTACGGACATACCTTCCAAAAAGCCCATTTCAATTTCCGCTTCCAAATCTTTTGCTGAATTGTAGGTCAGTAGGATTTCGACTCTTACACCATTATCTTTTGGGATGAAGGTGTTTTGCCATTCATTTTGCGGGAAATCTAGGTTCAGTACACCATTTTCGTCGGAGAATCCCCCCTTCATAGTGAATGATTTTTCGTTTTCGATGGAGACAAAATCCGCTTTACCCCAATGTTTCTCCCCTTCCGGGCTTACCATAGCATAGAGCCAATAACCACCAACTCGAAAATCCA
This sequence comes from Sphingobacterium sp., assembly GCA_031277715.1. Taxonomy (GTDB): domain Bacteria; phylum Bacteroidota; class Bacteroidia; order Sphingobacteriales; family Sphingobacteriaceae; genus Sphingobacterium. The sequence continues at coordinate 10,043 of JAITLW010000409.1, forward strand.
TTACTTTCGTTTCCGCGCGATAGGGTTCCGGGCCCCACCATTGATCCAATAGCGCGGCTTTTGTCCATGCGTCCCATACCAGTTGGAGGCCTGCCTCAAACTCACGTGCCATACGGATTGTTTTTTCATCTTTATTGACGGTGTAGTCAAATAATAAATTGCTTTTCATATCTGTGCTTTTTGTCTTTTTCAATAAGCTGTCCAAATGACGGAATTTCGCATCGTCTGAGGCCTGAAACAGTCTCCTGTGTTTTAAGGCAGAAACTCTTTATATTAAAGATAAGTACGGTCATCTGGTCTCACAACTTTAAGGGAATTACTTGTCATAGGACAAGAGTGAAGATAGCCTTTAAACTCAGTAAGTTGCTGATCTTGGTTCATAACGACCGTCGGTCGTTATGGAGAAACTTTGCGGTAAGTATTTATACCAAAGGCTTTAATCTCATTTTCGCCACTGCGTTGGAATGTTAAAATACCCACTCCGAGATCGCAGGAAAGAATATGGTTGAACGCATTGTAGGTCATTTTTTTTGTATACCGATTGGTGACATAGTAGTAGGTATCTCCCTCTTTTTTGATTTCATGGCTACCTTCCATATCAACGCGTTCCCAGCGTCCGATAAAGAAGTCTGGATTACAGTATTCGTCGACTTTCTTTTCTTGCTTTTCCGCCTCACTTTTGCTGATCTTCACATAGTTTAAAACGTGTTTTTCGGTGTGCATTGTCATTTTCTTCGGATCTTCTGATAGCACTAATAGGATGGGGACACTGTCAGATTCAACAATAAGTGCGGATGTTAAGGTGGAGTTTGGCTTATCGTATACAGCAGGTAGTTCAAAATCCCGATTCTTAACATAGTATACGGAGTCGATTTGCTTGATCTCGACTACTTCAGCGTAATCATCGCCCGCGATAACCCAATACCCAACGAATTTATTATCACCGGCTCTAATGCAGGAAAAAAACAAGAATAAGGTAAGGGCGGTAAAAATTGTTTTTGATATGGTCGTTGTTTTCATATGATCAAGATTGAAGATTATTTGTTCGAGAAATAAATAGCGGAAAACTGCTTGTTTTCATCAAATGTCAGCGTGACCTTGTAGAGGCCGTGGTCAATCTCTAGGTAGTTTGAGATTTTTAAATCGGCATAATTTAGGATTCTTTTCGAATCAAATAGTTTGATTGCTTCTTCCCATGCCGTACCGGGTTTTAACGGACCATCAAAGGAGATCTCTACCTTCTTAAAGTCGGTAACGGAATAACCCTGAAGAATATTCTCTTTAGGGTTTTCAGGATTGGTCTTGCTGGGGGAGAAAAAGAAATAAACATCGTGGTACTTGTCCTGATAGTAGACCTGCTTTAATGCAGCACTTGCTCCATCGTATTCTTCTAGACGCTCAAAGCTGTTATGTGATGGGAAGCTCTTGATGTCTTCTTCTGTCGATGTACCTATAACGAGTTTATTGATGTTCCAGTCTTTATCGATGGTAATCTGAGGTTTGTTTTGAACGTCTTCGGGTTTAGTTGCGTTTCTGATGAGGGATTGTAGGTATTTCTCCTGATCACAAGCTCCTAGATCGATCATGCCATTGAAGCTATCCCAATAGCAGGTTTTGGATAGATGGGTATTGTTGATAATGATAAGCCTATCGTAATCCGGAGCAAAGAGAATAAGCTTATTCTCGGCCTCGACATTCCAGTACTGCCCATTATCGGTATTGGGATTTTTGGTGCCTTTACCATACTTGGATTCTAGCTTATTCAAGAGTGCAGTCTTTAGCTCCGGACTTTTCATCTCAATCCGAACACCATAGATATTTGTGTCAGCTCTATACTTTGTTAAATTATCCTGAAGTTTATTGCTCTCGCTTAAAGCAGTCATATCATAATGTGCGCCTCCAAACCGCGTGATGCTGTCGGTTTTTAAGGATTCAGCATTGATTAAAAATAAGACCCGACTTCCTTTTAGATCAATATCACCATAGCTATACTTGCCTGGGTTGATCACTTCTACTATAAGATCATAAGGATACTCTATGGTTTCTACACCAATCAATACGGTGTCGTTTGTGTTGTATACGTTATGTATGGGCTCATTTAACGCAAGGGTAGCGAGGTCTACTTTTTCAATTTTCTTACAGGAGCTTACGGCAAATAGGAGTACAAAAAGGGATAAGTAAAGGTTCATAAGTTTATTATTAGTATACGATTGTCTTTTGCTTTGACTTTATACCAATTATTATTCCATTTTTTTTAGGTGAAGTGAGGTGAGGAAGGTGATGGGAGTGATGGAGGGATAGTAAGAATGGTAGGGGCTGTATTTGAGGAATATGCTATAAACGAAAAAAAGTCCAACTTTCGTTGAACTTTTTTGGTCTTGGCGGAGAGAGTGGGATTC
>JAITLW010000424.1 GCA_031277715.1 Sphingobacterium sp.
TCGATGAAGGTTTTTCTGCGGAGAGCGAGGGATTCGAACCCCCGAACCTGTGACAGTTAACGGTTTTCAAGACCGCCGCATTCGACCACTCTGCCAGCTCTCCGCCACAAAAGTAGAAATTCTAGGTTGATTTGCAAAATTTATTTCAAAAAAACGCATTTAATCAACCACAAACACTGATTATTAGCTTTTTACAAACTGTAATTCTCCTTCAAACTTAACTTCCTCAGACACCATTACCCCTCCTGTTTCCAATGCGGCATTCCATGTAAGACCAAATTCCGAACGATTGATTGCTCCTTTTACAGTATATCCAACTTTATCATTACCCCATGGGTCTTTCGCCATACCACCAAATTCAGCCTTGATTACAATTGGCTTTGTTATTCCTTTTACAGTCAAATCGCCATGAATCTTGAACTCATCCTGCACATCACCAACTACGGATGTCGAGACAAATGTAATATCTGGATATTTCTCTGCATCAAAAAAATCATTACCCTTCAAATGTTGGTCCCTTTGTTCATTTTTGGTGTCGATTGAATTCGCATCAATCTTTACCGTAACTACTCCTTTTGAAATATCATCCGATTCACTATTAATAGATACTTCAAAGTTTTTAAACTGTCCCTTTACTGAAGAGATCATCATATGACGCACTTTAAACTCAATTTCACTATGCGCCGTATCTAAATTCCATGTTGCCATAATACTTTTTTTATAACTTGTTACTATAATAAACTGTTTTTATCCTTATTTGTTCTTGATGATACAAAGATAAATGCAATAATTAGCTCCATTCTTAACCTAGATTAAGAATTTAAAAAAATTATACAACTGTAGTGCAAGCAGTTATTCCCTAAGGGGCAAAAAAAAGAATAATAATTTTGTATTTCACGTCCAAAAGCCTACTTTTGTTGCGTTGAAAGCAAGGCGCCCATAGCTCAGCTGGATAGAGCAACGGTTTTCTAAACCGTCGGTCTCAGGTTCGAATCCTGATGGGCGTACAAAATACTCTAGATCATTCTAGGGTATTTTTTTTCGTCATTATTTACCGTTTTTTTTACTTATCTTGCAATAATTTAAAAATAACATAATGAACAAAGGCAAAATTAAATTTTTCAATGAAACTAAAGGATTTGGTTTTATTACTCCAGAAGATGGAAGTGCAGATGTATTCGTACATGTATCTGCTCTAAAAAACCAAGTATCTGAAGGTGACGTTGTAACTTTCGATACAGAAAGAACTCAAAGAGGTATCAATGCAGTTAACGTGCAATTAGCATAATATATTACAACAATACTTTTTTAAAAAGGATAGACCATAATGATCTATCCTTTTTTTATGACTTCCTATTGCACTTGCCGCATTTACGGCATTAATCTAGAGAGGCACCTGATGCAAAACCAGCTAACATATATTCCAAAATCGAAGATTACTCTTACGTTACCTCACAACTTACTGAGACCAGGTTTACTTCAATCTTAAATAAATATGCTTGACATGCTTATGTCCTCCCGAATCCCGTTCGTCAATTTCAAACTTATTAATGTATTTGATTAAATCATATAATTTATTAAAACCATAATTTCGGGGATCAAAATCTGGTTTCTTCTTAGAAATAAAGCTTCCCAGAGATCCTAAGAAAGTCCAACCAGTTTCATCAGCCAGATCATCGACACTATTCACAATTAGCGTTACCGTCTTCTTGTCTACCTTATCTATCGCTTTCTCTGTTGGTTTCGCATTTTCTTTAGCCACAGACTTGACAGCTACTTTCACATTTTCTTCCTTCTCCACCGGTTTTAGAATTTCTAGATAGATAAACTTATTACAGGATGCAATAAAAGGCTTTGGCGTCTTTCGTTCCCCTAGGCCGATGACCAGCATCCCTGCCTCACGAAGCCGTGTCGCCAATCGCGTAAAATCGCTATCGCTAGATACGATACAGAAACCATTGACCTTTTCAGAATACAGAATATCCATCGCATCAATAATCAGTGCACTATCCGAAGAATTCTTACCTGTAGTATAGCTATATTGTTGTATCGGAGTGATGGCATTGTCCAGCAATACATTCTTCCAACCAGAAAGATGAGGCTTTGTCCAATCACCATATATACGTTTTACAGTAGGTGTTCCGCTTTTAGATATTTCTTCCAACATCTCCTTGACATTCGCATAGGGTACATTATCTGCGTCTATCAGTACTGCGAGTTTATGGTCTTGCATATATCTTGTTGTTTTATGTCTATATCATTAGCAAAACACATACCAGTTAACTTAGCTCTATTGCACTATCGTATCCAGTGACACATCCAGTCCCACTTTCACCAAATCCATAGCGACCATTGTTCTAAAATGCTTTATATTATCATTAGCAAAGAAAATCCTTCGTGTTAGTAACTCATAATCATGCATAGAAGGAACCACAATTATCAAAACAAAATCAGCATCCCCTGTTACATAGTAGCATTGCTGTACCTCAGGCGTAGCCTTGAATATGGCTTTGGTCGTGTCAATATACTCCGCCTTTTCACTCTCCATAATCACTTCAACAAATAGCGTAATAGGCCTTCCTATCTTCTCTCTATTCACCACGCTGATATTACGCTGTATGACACCTTCCTCTTTCATTCGCTTCATCCGTCGCTGCACAGCTGCGGCAGAAAGGCCCACCTGTTCGCCAATATCGCGTTGTGGCGTGAAATTATCTTGCTGCAATATTTTCAATATCGCGATATCTAGTTTATCCAAGACTTCCATAAAAACTTACTAAATGAAACAAAATTGCACAAATACCCCCAAATTTAATTAAAAAACACCATGCCGATAATCTATTTTTGTGCATCAACAAAAACAAGAGTCAATGCTCTACTTTTATCAGTTCTATGGCGACATCAAGTAATTTTAAGGGATTTGTATTAGCGATTACAGCCGCTACACTATGGGGAGTTTCTGGTACATTTGGACAATTTCTGTTTGAACAGCGCGCCATTAATGTCGAATGGCTTATTTCCGTCCGTATGTTATCTGCAGGAGTACTCTTCCTCTTATTTTCCATCTTAAAAAAAGAGAATATCGGAGCGATATGGGTAGACAAAAAAGACAGAATACAACTATTCACCTTTAGTATCTTGGGAATGCTGGCTGTACAGTACACCTATTTTGCAGCTGTGAAGCATTCTAATGCCGCGACCGCTACGTACTACAATACTTAGGACCTATTTTTATTGCACTATATTTTGCTGTAAAACACAGGCGGCTCCCTGCTCCCATAGAATACCTCGCTATATTTCTAGCGGTACTCGGCACCTTTCTATTGGTTACCCATGGTGATCCCAGTACATTAGCCATTTCCAATACCGCCCTTTTTCTTGGTATAGCCTCGGCTCTTGCACTAGCTTTCTACACAATATACCCTTTACGCCTACTACAAAGACACAATTCGGCATTAGTTATTGGCTGGGCTATGCTCATAGGTGGATTTATATTGTCATTTTTCAAAGCGCCTTGGGATGTAGAAGGCATTTGGGATACCTACACCTATTCTTACATTAGCTTTATCATTGTTTTAGGAACCCTTATCCCGTTCTACGCCTACCTTACTGCTGTAAAACAAATCGGTGCCCAAAAATCGAGCCTGCTCGCATCCGCAGAACCCTTATCAGCGACCGTCGTAGCTGTCTTATGGCTTCAGGTCCCTTTCTCGCCAATCGATTGGATTGGGAGCCTATGTATCGTATCAACCATATTTCTATTAAGTATTACAAAGTCAAAACCATAAAACACCAACACACTACAGTTTTTCCAAGGGATTATTCGTTTGGAACGAGGGTTTATAATCACTTGGAAACTTGAAGTCAAATGTGTTCTTCCCATAATTGGCACCATAAAAATCATAGGCAAGGGCCATCCGGCCTGAATTGCGCAATAAGGCGTAATATTGCTCCTGATTTTCTTCAAAAGTCTTTATCAAACGATTTATATCCTTTTGTGTCGCCTTGATTACATAACCTGGAGTCTCGATAATTACACTATTCTCCTTTTCTAGTTTGTCGAATCCCAGATAATCGTACACGACCTCCTCCAATTCATCCACCGCCGAAAGAATCAAGCCCGGCAAGCCGTGCAATTTCCAGGGGCCAAAAGGGAATGGTATTTCTGTTGTAAACCAGGCAGTATAACTTCTCCCCTGGAATCTAGTAGTTGCTTTTTGACAGACATATCCACCGATTTCCTTCGTATCTTCAGCGATCTCCCATACCGGCACTTCATAATTAGCCTGACTCTCATATACATCAAAAGAAGAAGAAATCGCCTGTATGTGCTCCATATACTGTTCATTCGGCCTTATGATATAAAAATCTTTTGTAGGTGTCCCGATCAAACGGAGTACTAGATGACCATCATATCCTTGAACTAATTTCTGAGCAGAAATATCCTCTTTAATACGAACATCACTGTAGGTAGTATAATAACTTGAGTTCGTGGCTAGATAGGTTACCACTTCATCCCGTAAAGGTTGATCTCTACGATTAGTATCATTAACATGTTTAAAACTATAGTGTATCTTAGCTATAGCCTGCTCCTGTCCAAATAAAACAGAGCTTATCATAAAAAACAAAAAAGACATAGCGACTCTTCTCATAGTAGATCGATTTATAATAACCCCATGAAGATACAATTTTGCTCCAGTAATTGAAACCCTAAAGATCAAGTCGAAGCATCACCATATCTCTAAGCTGTATCCCATTTTCTATAATAGGCTCTTCATAGTTATGTACAAAGAAATCCTTTTTCACGGTATACTGGACAAAACCATTACGCTCGTAGAATCGAATCTGATCTACGCCACAATCTGCCGTTCCTACGATAAGCTGTTTATAACCTCCCCTTTGGGCAATTGCCACTATTTCTTTTATCAACCGCGAGCCAATCCCTTTTCCTTGCAATTCACTACTCACCGCAATATTTTTTAACTCCACCGTATCCTGATCTATCCGATACAGACAAAAAACTGCGAGTTCTTCTTCTTCCTCCTTTAGCACGTAAACGTCACTATCAAAGACATACTTATCAATTGCATAGCGCGTCTCATCGGCTAGGAGCAACAAAGAATAAGGAAGTTGGTTATCAGCCTCTACCAATACCAAATGGTAAGCCGGATTCAAAGATTGTATATACATCAGATGAGTGTAAATAGGTAATGAACAAACTTACATAAATCAGTTCTAAATAAAACAAAATTGCATTAAAGATTCCTTTCATTCTTCCTTTTTATAAAATTCTTTCCGTAGATTTGGAGCATATTAGCAACCACAAAAAGCTAAATACTATTTTGAGACTTTTTTGTACATACATCTTGCTCGCTGCCCTGACTCTGCAATCTTTCTATCGCAGTATCATGACCATGGAGTATCAGATACACCTACCGGAGTATTTGGCCAAATGTATTAACAAAGACCGTCCGCAGCTACATTGTAATGGCCAATGTGTGCTAATGAAAAAAATAAGAGAGAAAGAAAAACAGGAAACCAAAAAAAATCTTGTTGTGTATGAATACAGTGCACTTTATGTACACAAAGAACACACCGTTTTTCAATCACAGCCCCAAGCTGAAGAAAGTATAGAAAATCCATTCTCGCCTTATTTGACCACCTACGCTTTTACCTATAGAACTTCGGTATTCCGCCCTCCGATCGCTTAATTGTATATTCCTTTTAGGGTACTGGTATCTTTCTTAAGATATGCTGTATCTACACGCTCTGTCCGCTGTATTATACGCATTGTTGGCAACAGTTCAGATCGTGTAGCTATGTGCAAATCTTAACCTAGAGATTTCCCCTAACAAATTCCGCTATTATTTATTAACGTATCCGTATTGGCCACTATGACCAGCCCTACTTTGGGCTTGCTATGGCCTTACGGAACGAAAAATGACTAAAACTATTCTAATGGAAAAAATTATACTTTTTCTAACAGTGCTGTGCTGTGCCCTTAGCTCATGTACTAAAGATAAAACAGACTACGAGGCAGAGATAGATACGATTGTTCCGGAGCGTACAGAATTCAAGGAAGTAACAAACTTCAAAAGTGGTACCTATACGTTACGTCTCGAAGCCTTGGGCGGTCAACTTTATAAAGGTTATAACCAAATACGGTTAAAAATAGAATCCCCGGCCCAAAATTCTCCGTCCGTAGCCACCCTCCTTCCCATCTTAACCGATAGCCAAGGTAAGGCAAGCTCCTGCCCACATCGCTACGATCTGCTGTACAAAGTCGATGAAGGTTACTTCGAAGGATACATCGTATTTACAGAAGAGAGTCAAACAACAGCTCTTTGGGACCTCCATATAGGCTTTACAGTAGCCCAGCAACAGTATAATAGCAAGCAACGCGTACAGGTAAACACACAAGACAATAAAAACCTGAATATGAATAGTTTTATCGGTAATGATGGAGAGCAATACTTTATCGCTCTAATAGCACCACAGAAACCCAAAGTAGCGGAGAACAACCTTACTGCAGGAATATACAAACATAACAAACCGACAGTTCCAGTCTCTGGTAATCCCGTAGAGCCATCGCAGTTTTCCTATAGCCAAGTCGAAGGTTACACCCTACAGCTGGATCCTAGAATGCCTGAACCATCCATGGGCAACCATTCCTCTCCCAATAATAAAGATCTCGTGCAAGGTGCAGACAAACTCTACCATGGCGTGGTCAACTACACTATGACGGGCAACTGGACCTTAAACTTTATCCTGCTAAATCATCAAGGACGCATTCTTAAAGGCACCGTTGTACCCAACGACTTTACACCTGGTGTTGAGGGAATTAAAAGCGAACTGCATATTGATATATTATTCTAAGCCCATGAAATTAATGAATGTTTTTTTTGCCCTATTACTAGGCATTTGTACTGTCAATGCTCAGGATAACTTGGTGCAACGTGATACGACCAAAATACTAGAGGAAGTCAAAGTAAAGGCCAAAGGAAAGAAAAAAATAAAGACCGATATGAAGCTTGCAGTCTCTGTAGACGAATTTCTCGCTTCTTCTCAAAGCATCAGTTTTATCAAACGCGGAGCTTACGCCTGGGAGCCCTTGCTCAACAATATGAGCTCTGAGCGTTCATCCATCACCATCGATGGCATGCATGTCTTTGGTGCTTGCACCGACAAAATGGATCCAATCACCTCCTATGTAGAAACCAACAACCTTTCTACTGTCGATATTAAATCCGGGCAGGAAGGTAATCTACACGGAGCTACTGTCGCTGGCAGCATTGACCTGCAACGTAAAAGTACAGCTTTTGGGCTCGACAAAAAGATCAGTGGGAGCTATCAGGCAGGTTTCGAATTCAACAACAAGCAACACTTCAATCTGGCAGACATCTCTTACTCTGGAGATCGTTTTGTAGCTGACGGGAGCATTTCCTTTCGTAAAGCAAAGAATTATCATAGTGGTGATAATAAAGAAGTAATGCATTCTCAGTTCAATAAATTCAATAGCTCAATAGGACTAGCTTATAAAACAAGCGAGCGGTCTTCCCTACGTGTAGATGCTATCTATGATAAAGCCAAAGATGTCGGTTTTCCAGCTCTACCAATGGATCTATGGTTGTCTCGTGCCCTTATCACTTCAGCCTCTTACAAACAACTGTTCGAAGAGAGCATCATACAGCTATGGGACACCAAGGTCTACTATAATACCATAGAGCATTATATGGATGACACCACCCGACCTGAGAATCTCGTACACATGGATATGCCTGGATGGAGTACCACTTATGGTTTACTTTCCAAAATAGCACTCAAGCGTGGGCGCTACACCTCCGAGATTCAGCTCAATGCTTATGACAATCTCTCTATTGCCGAGATGCGCATGTATCCGCAAGACCGGAGCAAAAGAACCATGTTTGCCTACAGCTGGCCATGGATTACCACCCGCTTTGCAGGTCTATCTACATCCAACTCTTTAGACTTATCCGACAAAAGCCACTTTACCTTTGGCGGTTCCTTGGGATGGAATTACAACTATTCAAAATACGTTGAGTTCAATAAGATTTTCTATCCAGATGAAAAAAAAAAAAAAAACAGCATACTACCTAGCCTTCATGCCAGCTATCACGTCAATATAAACCGATTCGACTTCAGCGTAGGTTCAGGTTACGGTCACAGAGCGCCATCTATTTCAGAAGCTTACGGCTACTATATATACAATAGCTTCGACCGGTATGATTACATTGGGAATCCTCATTTGAAGAATGAAATATCCTATGAGGTCAATGCTACAGCAGGTTATAAAACCAGCAAAATGGGTATACAAGCCAAGGTCAATTACTTCTATATCCAAGATTATATCGTAGGTAGAATTCTCAGCATGGGGAGCCCCATGAACTATCAGTCCGTTGGTGTCAAGGGCTACACCGCACTGGATCACGCCGATATACTCAACCTAGCGATGAGTGCCAATTATGACATCCTACCTCACCTCCACTGGAAGGGAACTGTCACCTATGCACGTGCTACCGATGGTCAGGGGGGCAATCTTCCCTTTATCCGCCCATTGAGCTACCAAACCAGTCTACATTACATGTATAAGCGATTTAGTATACAGACCTCATT
>JAITLW010000003.1 GCA_031277715.1 Sphingobacterium sp.
GCTGCTCAAGAGGCTATCAATCCAAAAAAAGGAATGCCTATAGGTATTATAGGGTCGCTGATCATCTGTACGATATTGTATGTGCTGTTCTCGTATGTAATGACAGGGCTGGCGCATTATTCGGAGTTCAAGGGGGATGCTAAACCTGTAGCTACAGCCTTTGCGAAGACGGGATATACATTTTTAAATACAGCGATGATTGTTACCATTATCGCAGGATATACATCAGTTATTCTAGTGATGTTGTTGGGACAAAGCCGGGTTTTCTACTCGATGAGTAAAGATGGATTGCTGCCTAAAGTATTTTCGGATCTCTCCAAAAGACAGACTCCATGGAAGACTAATGTTATTTTTATGGTTTTTGTAAGCTTGTTTGCAGGTTTCGTTCCTGTGGCTGAGCTGGGGCATATGGTCAGTATCGGTACGTTATTTGCCTTCACCTTAGTGTGTATTGGCGTGATTGTGATGCGTAAACGTAATCCAGATGTGGAGCGCCCTTTTAAAACACCACTTGTACCTTTGATTCCTATTTTAGGTATTATCGTCTGTGTGTTGATGATGGCTTCTTTGCCTCTCGAGAGTTGGGAGCGTTTGGGGATTTGGATGCTGATCGGGGTGGCAGTGTACTTTATGTATGGGAAGAGACACTCGCTATTGCGGAAAGAAATAGAATCAGGAAAAGAATAAAAAAAGGGAGCTTTAAGCTCCCTTTTCTATTTTATAAGCAATACCGGTTAGAATAATAAGAATTCTACACGACGGTTTTGTTGACGTCCTTCAGCTGTCGCGTTTGTAGCGATTGGCTGGTTAGGGCCGTAACCAACAGCTTCTATACGTGAAGCGTTAGCGCCTTTAGATACTAAATAAGCTTTTACAGACTCTGCGCGTTCTTTAGAAAGACGTAGGTTTGTTTGTAAAGAACCAGTGTTATCAGTGTGTCCAGCTAGTTTTAAGCTAAAGTTTTTCTCGATCAATAAAGATGCTACGCGGTTTAAAGAAGCGTGGGATGTAGAGCGGATTGTTGCTTTACCTAAGTCAAACTCTAAGTTTTTGATTGCTTCGTCTACTACTTTTTTATCTTCTTCAGTAACGATGATTTTCTCGATTACTTTAGTTTCGTTTTTCATTTCAGGTAGTGGACATCCAGCACCGTCTACTTTTACACCAGCTGGTGTATTTGGACATTTGTCAAACTTGTTAGCAACACCATCACCATCATCATCTCTTAGGTCTGCTGAAATTTCATCCAATTTTAGCTTTAACTGCGAGTTAGATGCTACTAAGGCATCACGCTCTGCTTTTATAGCGTCGTATTTTCTGTTTGCATCATTTACCAGGTTAGCTACCGGGTTGCTGTGTGCCAAGTAAGGTTTTTCTCTGCTTCCTAAAGCAATCTCCACACCTGCATGGATGTAGGTGAATAAATCTTCTTTGATAGAACCAGATTCGATACCGTTAAATCTCTTGTTAGCCCAGTTTAACTGGTAACCAAGGTCAAGACTGATACCTTGTGCTACAGCAAATTTCAATCCTGCGTCCATCGGTACATATAATTTCGTTTTAGAATCTGCAGTGTTGCTTACTGAACCAGCGAACGTAGTAGTTTCATAGTTCAAAGCACCGATACCGATTGCAGCATAAGGTTTGATGATGTTGTTTAAGAACATCCAGTTTGTATTTGCCATTGTCCACTCTGCAGAAAGGGCAGCAGACCAAGGTGTTTTTGTCTCGAACTTAGAAATCTGGCTACCCGTAGCGTTTTCGTTAGTACCACCTACCTTTCCACCAAGGTATTGCGCTTTCAAACCGAAAGATGGAGAGATGTGTTTTTTGATGTACACACTGTACCCAACATTGTTGTCCATTTTGTCAAAGCCTTCGCGGTTGAAATTGAAGAGGTTGGTTTGGTTTAAAAGACCTGCATTAACACCTACCGACCAAGTTCTGTATGAAGTTGATGGTGCAAATGGAGTAGTACCTGAATCGTTTGTACTTTGTGCATAAGACGCTGTACTGATTAGCCCAGCTGCTACAGCTAGCGATAGATTACGTAGAGATTTGATTTTCATGTTTATTTTTTAAAAAAATGATTGGGCAAAACTATTGCCAAAAAGGTATTATTCCTTAATAAGTTTGGTGAAAACATAATATTGTGGAGCGAAAACTACAGCAATACTTTTGCTTTTTAAATTTATGCATTGGACCGTGCGAAAAATTTAGGAATCTGAATCTGATAGGCCATTTTCTTGACAATATTTTCTTCAACGATTTTGCGCAAAAATCCCTTCTTACTTTTTGTAACCAATAAGGTGTCGAGTAATTCGTCTGCGATGACCGAATTAATAGCCGAAGATATGTCCTCTTTGTATTGTATTAAAAAAGCTTGTGTCTTAATGATGTAAGATATGTCATCGATTCCGGTCTCGGCAATGATGCGCGCTATGAATGCCGCAAATTTGCTGTCTAGTGCCTGTATTGTTTCATCAGTCGTATTGATGTGTATCAGGACGAGTTCAAAGTCTTCGGTGTACAGCGCTATGGCTTGTTTGAGGACGTCTATCTCTCCATCTTTGAAATTACATAATAGTCCGATTTTTTCCGATTTATAGGGTTTGTCGCTGAATGGAATAGCTAGTACCGGGGTTTTTGTGTTTTGGAAAACATCAAACATATTAGACCCAATCAGTAAGGAGTCTAAGCCTGAGGAGCCTTTTGTTCCCATGATGATCGCGTCGTAGGATTCTACAGCCACAAGTTTTCCTATTTCCTCAAATAGGTTTCCGTCGCCAAAGACACTGCTTACCGCGATTTCAGGATCAGTTTTTTTGAGGTCAGCTATTAGTTTATCCATTTCATCTTTTGCCTTGGCAACACGAGGATCCAATAGGTCTGTGTTTTCAATGGAATTGCGGTACACATTGATATGGTCTGTAAATACATGAACTAATACTAAGTCATGCTTGGCCGTTCTAGAAAGCTGTAAAGCATATTCGATGGCCTTATTGGAATATTGTGAAAAGTCAACTGGGATAAGTAATTTCTTCGCCATGATCGGTGCGTGTTAATTGTTGTCAAAAAAAGTAGGACGCTCTAGGTCTAATACAATCTCTTTGGAGACGGATGGAGAGAATAGCCGTTCAAAGAACGATTTTCTCGTTTTAGTGACCACCATCATATCGTAGTTGTTCTCTTTGATAATATGATTGATAACTTCAGGAATACTATCTAGATTTTCATCTTCGATATGGATCGGTTCAGCAATGCGCTGTACTTCCTCTATACCATTTAGATTCTTTATATTAAACGACCAGGTGTCGAGATGTTCTGCTATTTCAGAAGCGTCTTTGGAGTCTCTGTACACGTGGATAGTGTCTAGATGTGGAATGGGTGAAACTAACCTTAGGTAGGCTTTTAGCGTATCCAGCTCTTCTGCTTTGAAATTGGTCAGCATGCCCACTTTTTGTGCAGAGAATTCCTTTGTGGTGCTGGGAACAGCGATCACAGGAACTTTGGCTTTGGTGGTGATACTGCTGGTATTGCTTCCCCAGACAACAGATTTTCCTTTTCCGGTGCCAGTGGTCCCCATAACAATCATGGCGTATGCCGGAGCTACGGCTACGGAAGGAAGTACTTCGTATAGAAGTCCACTCGTACACGTTGTTTCAAAGGATACCGAAGGGTATTCCTTTTGAAGGTTTTCTTTGAGATCCAGTATAAGCATGTCTGCCTTTAATAACGGAATATTCGTGTCTTTGTTTGCTTTTTCCTCATCAAAAAGTGCTGAGTTGGAGGTGTAGCAATGAAAAAGATGAATGGTATAGTTGTTCTGGCTGGCCAGCTCACAAGCGTATCGCGTTGCCGTTAATGCATTGTCTGAAAAGTCAGTAGGTACTATTATTTTTTGTGTCATATTTCTCTAAATATCTAGATCGAACGATGGAATAAATCTACTAATATTTATTGACTTTTTAATGATTTCGGTTAGTTTTAAGCGTGATTCTAGTCACTTTTACGGAGGGTAAGATGCGGTATAAGATGCTATTGTCTTCGTTCTTTGGTGGATTCTATCTCTAAGTGATCTATAGACGCTGTCCAGTAGGTAGATGCTTAAAAAATCAATTGTATTAGCGGCCTATTTTGAGTAAATTTGGCACTTTATAAAATAAAGTTACAATGGTGATAACGGTTAGGACAGATATGAAAGATGCTCTGATTGCTTACGTCACTTTTATAACTTCTATAACTTTAAAATAAAATTCATGACCAGTAGAGAAATACGCGAAGCGTTTTTAGATTTTTTCAAGAGTAAATCACACCATATCGTACCTTCAGCACCTGTAGTGGTGAAAAATGACCCGACATTAATGTTTACTAATGCGGGAATGAATCAATTTAAAGATTTGTTCTTGGGAGAGGCTGCGGTTAAATATTCGCGAATCGCTGATACGCAACGTTGTTTGCGTGTGTCTGGTAAGCATAATGATTTGGAAGAAGTAGGTATCGATACCT
>JAITLW010000044.1 GCA_031277715.1 Sphingobacterium sp.
TTCTCCGTCAGGAGCAAAGCCTTTATCAATTCAGAAGATACACCACCGATTTCATGTTCACCCAGAAAAATCTCCTCCAACAACGGATAATACTTCTCCGGATCATCCATCAAAAGCAACGTATAGTACAGCCCAATGTCCTGCACATTCTGATACACATCATATTGCATCTGGTCCATAGGAGCCATCGTATTGAACGAACTATGCCCTCCGTAATAGATCGAGTTCAATCTTGCCAGTTTATTCTTCGAATAAGCACGGGATGGATCCACACGAAATGGTCTTTTGCTATACCTATCCTGATAAGGCAAGCTATCCATAAAGTCCCATATCCGAGAGATATAGGGCCCTATCCCCGATCCAAAAAGGAAGTTCGCCAGTTCCAGCCCCTCCTCGGTATTCCATGGATTTGTTTTCGGGTCCGTACCGAACTGCTCCTGATAGCGGCGAAAGTTCGTCGTGTAATCGTAATATTCAGAAAGTTGATTGCTTACATAAAGACCTAAAATCCTATAGGGTTCAGAAAAACGGTCAAAATCTTCCTTGGGAATAGCGATTTTATCGTGTTTTTTTATAAATTCTCTGGCTTTCTCAGCTGGGATCATACGTTGTAGTTATTTAAGTAAAAATTAAAGAAACCATCTACTCATCCCCAAAATAACCAATTAATCCGAATTGCTGAAAATTTGTTGCTACAACAACTACCTCATCGTAGATAAAACAACAACCTCCACTCAGAAACTTCATTTTAAAGGATGAATCTTACCAATTAAGATAATAAACATAATGCTATAGTTGACCTTTTGTTTTATATCCGTATACAACTGTTTACGATTCGCGCTTCCTGCACTAGATAGCATCTTCACCTTCCTCACCATCCTCACCTTGGTCAACAGACTGCTTCGTTCCTCTCGCAGTGACGCAACAGGGTCTTCATACCTTCATTACTAAAAAAGCCATGCTTCTTTCGAAACACGGCTTTTTTAGCTTATTATAAACAGAGCCTACTCTCCATATACATGAATATCGCCAAATACAGCATAGGTTTTACTGCCCCTTACCATATCAATACGGATATACCTTGCCGTATGTACATAAGGCAGTAAATACATCTGCTCCCCCTCTATAGTTCGGTTGAACTCTACCTGAAAGATTAGATTCGGGTCTTTACTCGAATTAGCATATACATACTTATCACTAAAAGACACTCCGTCTGTACTCAAAGAAATATTATTATCCCATGATGAGTAATCCTCATCACCCAGTTTTCGACTGAGACTTAGCCCCTGTATCTTATTTTCCTTCTTTAGATCTATAATCACGTAGTGGGGATATTTAGCGGCTGTACCTGACACCTTAGTACGCCAATAAGTTTTCGGATTACCATCCAATAGATTCGTCGCCGGAGCCGATTCAGACACAAGCTCCTCTGATGAAGCAACTATTGTCCAACCCTCATTTTGTAATCGCCTAAATCCCAGCGCAGGTCTAACTGTAAAGGTTTTCACAGCTGTACTTACATCATTCAGATATCGAACCTGTACCAGCATCGTATAATCTCTACCCAAATCCAGGTTAGGAATCGTATACTCTCGGACAAGACGTTCAGCATCCAATCCCAACTCTTTATCCTCGTACTTGATTACTATTGAAGCATTCAGATCCTTAGGATTCTCCCATACAACCCGTGCCCCACCATCTCCACCATAGACCTGAATACTATTCAACAATGCCTCTAACTCATCACTAGGTGCGAGTTCAACTAACTTTCTCCCCTTTACACTAACTTCATCGGCAAACACATTCGACACCGAGGAGAATCCTTTTACGAAAAACTTGTATACCTCATTTTTCTGGAGCTCTACCATTCTCGAAGAGTATCTTTCCGAGATAGATTCTGTAATTACTACCCTTTCCCCACCTTCCATATAACTGATCTCCACCTTATCATAGCCTCTGTTTTCTGGGTTTTCCCATATCAAACGTACTCCTGTACTAGTCGATTCAGCCATCAATCCCACAACTCCCGACATCGTATTATCCAAAGTTTCGTCCTTCTTGTCTTTACAGCCAAATAGGCTCATCCCGATTAGCAAGATCAAGAATCGCATTGCATAAGTCTTTTTCATCATTAGTTGATTTTAACAAATTTTACCTTCATACTCTGTACATCTAACTCTACATAGTAGCGTCCAGACTCTGCAGCTGTCGTTCGCCACTTCCAATCTTTCAACATACTAGCCATCACGTCTAGATCCTGATTAATTGAAGCATCAGGCTTCATTGGTCTTAACTGTAACGTACCAGAAGAAAAGTTTGGTTGCGTCGAAAACTTAAGTTCTCCTGCCACTAAATTTGTAATAGTCGTACAGATATTTGGCCGATTTACATCCCAGTTCATTAATACAGGACTAGTCCATAATGTAGGCGTCGCAGATCCCCCAAAATAAATCTGTGCATAAGGCACTTCCTGAATAGCTATACGAAGATTCGTTCGATCAAAAAGTATGGAGTAAACCCCTTCTCTTTCAATTTTAAACTTTTCAACCGCGGCATTATCTTCCATTATCTCCACGACTGCGTCTCCGCTCCCTTTACCAAAAGCAGGAAATTCTTGGTCCAGTACCTGGGCCATCAGGAAATCTCCCTTTCGTAATGATCCACGCCAAGTATAGAGTTCTCCTGATAACACTTCACTAAGTTCGGCCATACCGTTAGACAACATGGCGTCGCCATATATAAACAATGGTTTTGACTCCACATCAAAAGGCTTAACCACTAACTCACGAGTAGAGTACAGTGGTTTAATGAATTTATCTTCTGAACTGACCTGCGCAATCACCCTCACACTAATGGACACCTCACCCGTCCCCTGTACTTTCCAATTCTTACGCAGCATCCCCTCTAGTTCTTCATGTGTAAAGCTCATGTAATATTGTCCTTTACCAGCCTCCTTTGTAGGAATAGATGTCGTAAATCCATTTGCTGTCATATCCATCTTGAACAGGTATTTAACCGGATATAATGCTTCTATATCCTTTAATGGCTCCCATGTTACCAACAAGGCCTGTTCCCGACGCTTGCTTGGGTCCAACCTTATCTTTTGAGCGGACACTTCTAATACCATCGCATCGTCCACACGATATTGACTCACCAAATCTTCTAAAGGTGCGAACAGATTCTCATCCTCCTTACAACCAATGCACAGCAGCACGATAATGAATAAGCATATTTTCTTCATCAGTTTCATCATTAAATTTAAAACTCTATTTGAGCATTTACAGGCAAGTGGTCTGACGCTATATTACCTGTTTGAAAATCGTCATCAATAACCTTATAGCCGAGCACCTTTACTATTTTATTGACCAAAACATAGTCTATCCTCGAAGTAGGTGTCTTCGAAAGATCATAATCGTAAAATGTACCTTCGGGTCCCAATGCAGGACTGATAGTCACTAACTTGGCATCCCACAACATCGACGATCCCGTCAATGCAGTCATCGCCTCCGAGTTCGGCTCCGAGTTAAGATCTCCGGTCATAATAGCTGGATTACTTCCTGCAATCTCATTTATCTTCGCCAGCATCAGTTTAGAAGACTCCACTCGCGCTACCGTTCCCTGATGGTCATAGTGCACATTAAAGAAAAAGAAGACCTTACTACTGGTTTTATCTTTAAACTGTATCCAAGTACAAATACGATTAATATTAGCATCCCATCCCTTTGATGGCACCTCTGGCGTCTCGGAAAGCCAAAAGGAACCTGTATTCATCACCTCAAATCTATCCTTCTTAAAGAGAATACCAGAAGTCTCTCCCTTTAACTTCCCGTCATCTCTACCTACGGCCACATAATCATAATTCTTGTCTGCTACAATGTCGTCCAATTGCGAAATCACGCCTTCCTGTGTTCCCAATATATCAAATCCGTGCATATCAATAATCTTTCTCACCCATTGCTTCCGATTGCCCCAATCTCTTACTCCTAAATCGCTAGATGTTATCAAACGTAGGTTGTAACTTCCGACATTTAACTTGATTTTATCTACATTTTCCGTTGGGATATCATCTATACCATCCTCAAAATCACGCATCAACCCTTCTTTCCCTCCGCATCCCAAGACCAAGAAAGCGAGTATGAATAAAGTCCAATATTTTCTAGTTGTTTTCATTTTACCAATATTTGTTCTGTACGAGATTACTGTTATTATCCATATAAGTTTGATAAATCGGCCATAGGTAATTCCTCTTACCAAACGTGCGTGTCATATAGGGAGTCCGTGTGTAAAAGCTGTTATTACTTGCACTACGATTCATACCATATATTGGTGTCTTGAACAACTCTTCTCCTATTTTCCATCGACGGATGTCATTGTACCTAATATCACCTTCCAGTGCAAACTCGACCCGTCTTTCCTTACGGATTATTTGTCGCATCGCGTCCTGATCTGTTGCGACATTTATTTGATCAGTACCAGCACCATAGGTAGGTATCCCTGCACGTTCCCTTATTAAGTTCACATACTTCAAAATAGCTGGGTTTCCGGGGTCAGATTCATTCAGTGCTTCCGCATAATTGAGATAGAACTCACCCAGTCTCAAGATAATAGCAGGTTGATAAGGCACATTTCCATTCTTTGGGTCAGCCTCTGGATTAATCCCCTTTCGG
This sequence comes from Sphingobacterium sp., assembly GCA_031277715.1. GTDB lineage: Bacteria > Bacteroidota > Bacteroidia > Sphingobacteriales > Sphingobacteriaceae > Sphingobacterium. The sequence continues at coordinate 4,668 of JAITLW010000044.1, forward strand.
TTCAGATAACCGCTCTGCGGTGAATCATGGGTAGGTCCGCCATCCAGACCACCACTTTTAAAAGCAGTTTTTCGTGCAGCGCGCGGTATCCATTGATTGTCATGCCATACCGTGACATAGAATCTTGGTTCTCTATTGACATACATGTTATATGTACCCACATCGGACACAAGCCCCTCCGTTTTATCGACATTACCGAGGTTATATTTCGTGTTTGAGTAGATAGTAGCCACCGTCGAGAACCCAGACTCCGTATATCCAGAAGTCGGATTGATTACTGGATTCCCGCTAGCATCGTATCCTGTAATCGGAGACAGACCATTCTTCATAAAGAACGCGTCAACTAGATTTTGAGTTGACCCGAAATATCCCGACCCACCAACAAATCCACGCGGATTACCAATAGAGTTATACCAATTACGTGCATTTGTAGCGCGTCCAAAAATGATTTCCTTATTTACATTTGCTGGCTTTAGAAAAAGATTCTGGAAAGAAAGGAACGGATCTATTTTACCATTCAGATAGAACTCCTTGTACAAGTCATAATTTCCCTGTTCGGCAAAATCTAGAAAATCGCGCGTCAATTGCGCCGCTCGCTTCCATTTATTAGCATCATAGTTCTGTGGAAAGATAGCCTTTCCGTCAGGGTTGACCAAATCAGCAAAATCTGTGTTGCCATTGAAAAGTGGCGATGCGGCGTACAACGCTAATCGAGCCCTCAAAGCCATACAGATCCCCTTGTTTGGTCTGCCAAACATTTGATCCGGATTACTATAATTTGCTGGCAACAACGCTGACAACTCGCTATACTCCTTATCCAACCAAGCAACAGTTTCATCGACCGGCGTCCGTGGGATCGCCATCCTTTCCAATGGGGTATCCGAATCAAACAAAGTTGTAATCAACGGAAAAGCTCCATACATTTCCAACATTTTATGGTAATAGAAAACAATTAAAAAGCGCGCTTCCAATTTCATCTGTCGCACCATATCCGCTGTTTGTCCTTGATCTTGCAGAGGTTTGGCATTTTCAATAAACAACATTGCCGAACCCACATCTTTATACGCATTGCCCCATATATCGATTGGAGGCAGCATTGTTGGGTTTACCCCTCCCTGATTATTAGCGACAATCCATTTCCAATACTCGTTAAATTGTCCCATTGCGATTGCAATCTGCGCATCGTCCGTAAAGAATATCGACCCCCATTGTCGTGTATAGTCCATCAATGGATCTGGCACTTTATTATATACACCAGCCAACCATTCTTCCGTACGTTGCCTATCATTAAATACCATTTCCATAGTCAGTGCATCATCCGGCATTTTATCCAGAAACTTGTTGCAGGAGTTCAACATTAGACTTCCCGAGCACATACATAGCCATATTAATTTTTTCATGTTGTCTTTTTTTTAAAAAGTAATATCCACGCCTCCAGAAATAATCCGTTGCAATGGGTATTTCAATCCATTTTGAGACCCAATTTCTGGATCCCACATCTTAAAATAAGAGAAAGTCAACAGGTTGCTTCCTCTTAAAAAGATACGTGCATTTTTCACCCACATCTTCTGCTGTGTTGATTTGGGAAGCGTATACCCCACTTCCATATTCTTGAGTCGCAAGTAAGAAGCGTCAACCAACCACCAGGTAGAATACCTCATATTATTACTACTCTCAATATTGGAAAGCCTAGGCCATATTACGTTACTGGAAGGATTTTCTGGCGTCCAGCGATCATCTACATTCGCGTATATATTTCCGGTACCACCACCACTTCCGGGTACTAATGTGGCTCCTTGCAACATATTACTGAAATTCGTCGCTCCCTGAAACAAGAACCCCATATCAAAATTCTTATATCTTGTATTCAATCCAAAGCCGACGATTACCTGGGGTACATGTGGCTTGCCTATCGGTCCCTCATCATAAGCATCTATTTTTCCATCCTGATTCAGGTCTTTATATTTAATATCACCGGCACGTACCCTCCCAAACATAGGTTGTGGCATTCCCTCTTTCAATATACCTTTGGATTCATCTTCAAAATCTTTATACTGGTATAAACCTTCGGCTATCAAACCAATATGTTGGTTGAGTGGCTGTCCGGTCTGAGCTCTCGTTGAGTTTTTCAGATTATCCGGTTCATCGTATTCAATGACTTTATTCTTTGCATAAGTTACATTTCCACGAGCAGATAAAAACCAATCTTCGGTGACCTGATGGTTCACCATCACTTCAACTTCCACCCCTTGATTGTCTACTTTACCAAAATTAGCATAAGGCGTAAGGTTAAATCCAGCGGTTTCGGGAATAGTTTTACGCATCATAAAAATATCCCGTCGCTTTTCCCTAAACCAATCCGCCTGTATATGTACCGTATTGTTCCATAGCCCTAGTTCTAGTCCAGCATTCAATTTCTCTGCTGTTTCCCAGGTCATATCCGGTACACCAAAGTCCCCTTCTCTCCAAGCCTTGCCATAGTTGAAATCGTTGGTATAGCCAAAAGAATAAGAAGGCACCTCATCTATTGTTGATATATAAGCAAAACGTCTATTGCCGCTAATTTTATCATTCCCCACTAGTCCCCAAGAACCTCGAAGCTTCAACTTAGAAACAGTAGACCGCCAGGGTTCAAAAAAATCTTCACTGGAAGCCATCCATCCCATGGCAAATGAAGGAAAAAAACCAAACCTCTTACCAACTCTAAAGTTTTCTGAACCATTATAACCGAAATTAAACTCAGCGAAATACCGATTATCATAGGCATATGCCGAACGAGCCGCTATCCCGGTATTCCGGTAAGGCAATGACATGATGGACGTAGCTGCTCTTTGGTCGACAAAATCCCGCAGGTTGAATAACAGCAAACCATCCACGTTATGTTTTTCTCCAAAAGTGCGATTATAATTCAACCTACTTTCAAAATAGATAGTACGGTCACCTCCTGAATCTCTGCTGTAGTTAAGAAACTCCTGTCCTTTGTCTACATCACTCGTAATGAGCTCACCTTCTTCATTTCGTCCTGTAGCAAAAAAAGTACGAGGAGTCTTCGTTCTCTTCTGATTATGGATATTATAAGAATCAAATGAAGCCAATACACTTGCTTTCAATCCTTCCAATGCCGGGAAAAGCAAACCTATATCTTGCACCACATTTAGAGAAGTTTCTAGATTACTCTCAAAACGTAGCTGATAACCGGTTTGCGTAGCATCTGCCCATGGGTTGTAGCGTGCCGCGATTTTCGCTACCTGTCCATTAGAATACATAACAGGATGACTATTAGGGGGAGTATCCATAGCCCGGCTCAGAATAGAGCTAATTCCCACTCCTGGCGCTTGGCGTTCATTGATAAATCCACCTATACCTACTGCCACTTTAGTCGAACTCGTTAGATTCAGATCCACATTCGACCGGAGATTATACTTCTTCAAACCCAATTGCGAATCATAGTTTTGCCTATCATCTGTCACAATCATCCCTTTCTCTGTAAAGTAAGCGGCAACAAGGCTATATTGCAATCTTTCTGACCCTCCATTGATATCTAGGCTGAGTCGTCCGTTACTACTATAAGGTTTAGTCACAGCATCCATCCAGTTGACATTTGCATATAAATCCGGATCATAGCCTATACGAGTACGTCTAATACGCTCTTCGTCAAAAGGCGCGGCCATGCCTGAGAGGATATTCGCGGCATTCATGGTTTCCATATATTTCGTCGCATCCACAAACTTAGGTAACTTCGTTGGTTGCGATATTCCGTAGTCCGTCTTGAATGTTACTCTTGGCTTCCCCTGCTTCCCTCTCTTTGTCTGAATAAGAATGACCCCATTAGCCCCTCTCACTCCATAGACAGCTGTTGCCGTCGCATCTTTCAAAATAGAGAAAGACGCAATCTCTTCAGGCGAAATATTGTTCAAGCTTCTTTCAATACCGTCCACCAGTACTAACGGCGATGCATTTGCCCCGAATGTATTGATTCCCCGTATCCAAAAATCAGAATTATCATATCCTGGCTCACCACTACGCTGTACAGCTATCACTCCTGCAACTTGACCAGCTAGACTATTGGAAATCGAACGCGTTTGATTGGACTGCAATACTTCCGGTTTTATTGTCGTGATTGCGCCAATAACACTTTCACGTCGTTGCGTGCCATACCCAACGACTACTACTTCATCAATATTACCCTGTTCCTGTTCCAGCCTGATATTCAACTCAGCATAATCCCCAACTTTAACTTCCTTAGCTACGAAACCTACTAATGCCAACTGTATTACATCTCCCTTTCCGGCTTCAATAACAAAGTTACCATACTCATCTGTTGTGGTTGCCTTTGTACTTCCCTTTAACCGTACCGTTACGCCCCCCAACTTTAGATTTTTTTCATCGCTCACCACACCTGTTACTTTTCTTTGTTGCTTCCTGCTTTCATTGCCGATCTTGGTGACCACAATATTTCCAGTACGCTCGCTCACCCTAAATCCCTTCTCTTCCAGTAGCTTGAGAAGCAACACATTATTATAGCTTGATTCGACCATAATTGACGATATATCGTCCAGATTGTACGCAAATCGTATCTTATACCTAGATTCCAATTTGTTAAGCACATTGACCAGCGGTTCCTTACTGTTCCCAACCGATGCCTTCAAGTCTTTTAGGTCCTGACCAAAGACAGTCCAAGGTAGCGAAAACAATAGTCCAAAGGCAGTCAGCCTTCTGAGTTGTCTTACATCCATTTAATAAATTATTAGGGTTAATTTTAGAAAAAAGTATACGGGTACTTATTTTTGTAGTACTATTTTATTGCTCTCAAAGGTGTACTTTAGGTTATTGATTTCACAAAGGAGCTGTATCGCTTCTACTATACTTAGCTTTTTGTCGAAGGACACCCTAGTCTTGATATCACTATTGACATCTGGAGCCATTACAATCTGCGCATCATAGTTTTCGCTCAGTGCCCTGACAATCTCGCTGAGAGATCTGTTTTCAAAATCCAAGCTAGGAGCTAGCGTACTATGGACTTGTACATTTCCATCAACAACTCTG
>JAITLW010000144.1 GCA_031277715.1 Sphingobacterium sp.
ATACGAAGCTCGCACACCATTCGTACCCTTTGCCAAGATTCGTATAGCGGAGGTATTCTTCAACACGCTGGCCATCGTTTTTACCAGTGGCCTCGCGGACGCCAAGTTCTTTTGAAGCAATGTTTATAATAAGGTTTCTCACTCCTCCCGTCACCTTGAGCGGAACAAAGTGTAGTCGAATAGGTCTAACAGCATAACTAGTTAACTTACTGATAAAGCTCTTAGATGTCTCCACTACGGTCGACATGACGAAGATGGGCGACATTAATCCCAATTGTAAGGATTTACTAGTAGTATCCAGATAAAACAGCTTACTAGCGCTAGCTAAATAAAACGGCCTAGTTTGCACAAAGTTTACAGAACTGTTAGGATAAGCAAAAACCATACATTCTCCCAATTTATCGCCTACAAACCGAGCTTGCGAGCTCACCGAAGGTAAAATTTTGACAATTGTACTGGGATGTACGGACTTTGTGTCAAAAGTTTTAAGCGATGAGTTTAGCTTCGCTGAGCTACACTTCGTTTCGGTTTTTGCATACTTTTTTGCGGAAAAAAAGTATGTCCTCGTCATGGAAAATGACACATCTAAAACACCACTTCCATTACCTTTAACACTGCATACAGCAGTAAAAAGAACACCGAAAAATAAAGAATACATTGTTGCCATGATGATAGTTGGTTAAAATGATAATCAAACTGTTTACGAAACGATTTAAAAGAATGCCACAGCAGTTCCTGTAGCCATATGCTGATATATACCGCCAACCAGCCGACCAGTAGGCCAAAAACTGCGATGGTCAAAGTGCCAAAATCGAGCACACCGATAGCCGGATCCAGCAGTTGCAATACAGTAGATACCATGATCCAGCCGATGGTCAGAAATAAAGAACCAAAGAATAGCTTCTCTTTGAGAGAAAGTTCCTGGTGCCAGCCCTGGACCAGCGAAATAGGACGAGTTGTTATTGTTGTCATGTTGTTTAAGTTATGCTGTTAGAATTAATGGCCTATGGAATAGTAGCGTTAATAAAGACCATTGTGACCCGTTAAAAAAGGATTAAAAAGCGTAGCGGCTCAAATACTTTTAGGACCACAATGATCTTTTAGCGTAACTATTTCAAAGCCTTGACTTTTTTCCTTCGTTTTTGTGTCAAGACAAAAAGGAAGAGCCTCCCGGCTTTAAAGAACATTTACCGCACTATCATCGATACCGGATCCGACCAATCGCCCGTACCTATCTTATTGCGGCCCCGTACACGTACATGATAGCGTGTGCCAGGTGTCAGCGGAGCGATAATCGTATTGTAGCTGGATGGTGTTAGATGTGTATCACCCCAGATAATCCGCTCTGTGGCACTATCCATCTCGCCGACCTGTATTTCATATTCGTAGGCATTGTATATGCGGTCAAAATCGATCCGCATTTGCCCGGCCAGGCGGCCGTCCTTCAGTATGATCCGGTCTGTGGTACCCGGTTCCTGCTGTGCCGTATGCTGTTTGTTGAATATGAGACCCGTGCTGCTGAGCGCTACCGTATTGCCCTGAGCTTCTATATTGACCATATGCGCCAATTGTGTCAGCATACCCTGAAGTTTCAATTTTGCCGCTTTCTTGAGCTCTTTCTCGTGTGTGGAGCCTCCATTAATGGCTACTTCGTGTTTGAGGCGGTAGTCTTCCGCCGCGGCCAGCAATTCTGCTGCCGACGGTTTGATGTCTGCACTGAAAAGGGTGTTCCCTTCCATAAATCCGGCAATTTTGCCCGCCAGAATAGCCAGCTCGCTATCCTTTACTCCTGTATAATCTGTTCTTACTTTATCTCTTCTCATGATTATTTTTAGTATTTAGTATTTAGTATTTAGTATTTAGTATTTAGTATTTAGTGATCATTATCCACTGATCTTTAACCATTACTAAAGGTGGTGCCCGGGCACGGTTGTTTTTTGTTTCCATACCCCGAAATTGGGAGATAGTACAGCGGAATACGAAGAATTGAACAATGTTGGGCAAGATTGTACAGGCAGTGCACAAGCGCTGTACAGGCAGTCATTATTCCCTCTACTTTTGGTAAGAAGGATCTCGAATTTGAATGTCCTTTTGCGCAAGCCGATCAATCAAGTGTTGCAGTTGATCAATCAAGTGGCCTGGAAGATCAATCAAATGGACTGTATGATCAATCAAATGGACTGTATGATTAATCAAGTGACGTAGATGATCAATCAAGTGGACTGCATGATGGATCAAGTGAAGCAACTGATCAATCAAGTGGCCGGGACGATCAATCAAATTGACTAAGTGATCAATCAAGTGTACTGAATGATGGATCAAATGAAGCAGATGATCAATCAAATGGGCCAGACGATAAATCAAATAGACTGCGTGATTAATCAAGTGACGTGGAAGATCAATCAAGTAGACTGGTCGATCAATCAAATAGACTGCATGATGGATCAAGTGAAGCAGATGATCAATCAAGTAGAGTGCGTGATTAATCAAGTGAAGCAGATGATCAATCAAATGCCCTGGATGATCCATCAAGTGAAGCAACAGATGAATAGAATGGACAAGGTGATCCATCAACTGCAGTCAGAGATCAATGGCAGTGTCCCATAAAGTGTGTAAGTCTTTAATGGCTTCTAGATCCTGTCTTCAAATATTAATCAATTTGTTGGAGCTATCCCATTACTCATCGCTGGGTTCTTTTTAAATTTGTCTTTTTAATTTAGAACGAGTACTTTTGTTGCTCAACACTATTAGCCAATGTTGGATTCATTGATTACGTCTAAGACGAGATTAAAACTATTGATTAAATTTTTTGTGTCGGCGAGCAATCGCGGGTACCTGCGCGGTATTGCAGAGGAGTTTAATGAATCTACCAATGCTATTCGCAAGGAATTGAACCAGTTGACTGATGCAGGTTATTTGATCCGGGAAGAAGGAGAGCAGAAGGTGTATTATCGCGCGAATGCGGAACATGCTCTTTTCGGTTCGCTTCAAGGACTGATCCATCACTTTTTGGGTATAGATCAGGTCATCGAGCAGGTGTTGGATCGGGCAGGCGATGTGGAACAGGTTGTGCTCTTTGGAGATTATGCTGTAGGAGTCAATTCTGGGCATATCGAAGTATTGGTGACAGGAAAAAATATCGATTCGGCATATTTATTGCAGGCTGCAGGGAAGGCTGAGAAGTTATTGAACAAAAAGGTGAGTCTATATTTAGAGGTACCTGAACAGTTAAAAACAAAGATCATTCTATATCAAAAAGATAGCTTATAATATGGAGACGATAATAGAGAAAAAACAGGATTACAATCCTGGACCACGGGTAGGAATTACCTTTTCAACTTTTGACCTGTTGCACGCGGGGCATATCATGATGCTTGCCGAGGCAAAGCGTCAGTGTGATTATTTGATCTGCGGACTGCAAATGGATCCTACCTTGGATAGACCGGAGAAAAATGCACCAACACAGACTGTTGTCGAGCGTTATATCCAGTTGCGTGGTTGCCAATATGTGGATGAGATTGTACCCTATTCGACTGAACAGGATCTAGAAGACATCTTACGTTCTTTCAAATTAGACGTACGTATTGTAGGGGATGAGTATAAAGATCGGGATTTTACAGGACGTCAATATTGCGAAGAAAAAGGGATTGAACTTTATTTTAATGGTAGAGATCACCGCTTTTCGAGTTCTGGACTACGTAAAATTGTTGCGGATAAAGAAAATCAGAAAAACGGAAAGGGGTAACAATTGGTTGAGATTGATTATTTTATGTCAAAGAAGGGAATTTAGTGGCGATTATACACGTATTATTATCAGGAGGAATAGGTAGCCGATTATGGCCTTTGTCCAGAAAGCAACAACCGAAACAGTATTTGGATCTGTTTGACGGACAATCTTTATTTGGTTTGACTGTTCAGCGCAACGCAAAAATAGCGGAAGAAGTAATTGTTGTTGGTAATAAAGACAATGCGCATTTAAGTGAAAAAGCGATGCTTAGTGGCGGACTGCCTTACCGCAGTATTGTGGAAGCAACACCAAGAAATACAGCCGCAGCGATAGCGTTTGCCGCATTTGCACTTAGTCCTGGTGACATATTAATCGTAACACCATCTGATCATATGATTGCAGGGGAAGAGGCTTATCAATCTGCAATGAGATTAGGTATTCAAAAGGCTAAGGACGGCTTTATTGTTACTTTTGGAATACATCCTACTCGGCCAGAGACAGGTTATGGGTATATTGAATTTGAAGGCGATAAGGTTAAATCATTTCGTGAAAAGCCCAATCAAGATACTGCAGAAGATTTTATCGAGCGTGGTACTTTCCTTTGGAATTCCGGTATGTTCTGTTTTCAGGCATCTGTATTTTTGGATGAGTTGAAAAATTATGAACCTACAGTATATGAGTCAGCGAAGATTGCTTGGGAGGCAGCGAAGGATGGTAAGTTGGACGAAGCACTTTCTTTACAAATTCCATCCATATCAGTGGATTATGCTGTAATGGAACGCTCAAAAAAGATTAGAGTCGTACCAACCGAATTTGAGTGGTCGGATTTAGGATCTTTTGAAGCTTTGTATGATTATTTAGTGTCCACAGGCTATCCGAAGGATGAAAATGGGAACATTGTGATTGGCACAGATAAATTTGCTGGTTTTGTTGGTTTAAGAAATACCATTTTTGTTTGTACAAAAGATGCTTACTTAGTGGTTCAGAAGGAAAGATCACAAGACGTAAAAAAAATATATAACATGCTGGAAAAGCATCAATCTAAATTATTGGATTAATGAAAGCGAATAAAACGATAATAATCACAGGTGGCGCAGGTTTTATTGGGTCACATGTAGTAAGGGAGTTTGTAAATAAATACCCTGATTATAGAATTATTAATCTGGATGCCTTGACTTATGCAGGGAATCTGGAGAACCTGAAAGATATTGAAGATAAACCCAATTATACTTTTGTTAAAGCAGACATTACGGATGCAGGACATATTTTGGAGGTATTTCAAGAATATAAACCCGATGGAGTCATCCATCTAGCAGCCGAGTCGCATGTAGATCGTTCGATTACCGACCCTTTAGCATTTGTGATGACCAATGTCATTGGTACGGTCAATTTATTGAATGCCGCTCGGGAGATCTGGAAAGAGGATTTTGAAGGAAAGCGCTTTCATCATGTGTCTACCGATGAGGTGTACGGTACATTAGGGGAGACAGGGTTATTTACAGAAGAGACAGCTTACGATCCACATTCGCCTTATTCGGCATCCAAGGCTTCTTCGGATCATTTTGTACGCGCTTATCAGGATACTTACGGTTTACCTGTAGTGCTGACCAATTGTTCGAATAACTACGGGCCAAATCATTTCCCAGAGAAATTGATTCCGCTTTGTATCCACAATATTTTAAATAATAAACCATTGCCGATCTATGGTGACGGTAAATTTACCCGCGATTGGCTTTTTGTAATCGACCATGCTAAGGCGATAGATTTGGTGTTTCACCAAGGAGAAAACGGACAGTCTTATAATGTTGGAGGTTTTAATGAATGGCAAAATATTGATTTGGTCAAAGAACTTTGTAAACAGATGGATGAGAAGTTGGGGAGACCAGCAGGTACCGCAGATCAATTGATTACCTTTGTAAAAGATAGACCGGGTCACGATTTGCGTTATGCTATCGATGCGACGAAGATTAACCAAGAATTAGGCTATCAGCCATCTGTAACTTTCGAACAGGGATTATCCATCACAATCGATTGGTTCCTGTCAAATCAAGAATGGCTAGACAGCGTAACCTCTGGAGAGTATCAGAGTTATTATACAAAACAATATAACTAATCTAGATAACTTGTTAACAAGATAACTCGATAACTTTAATGAAGATTACAGAAACAAAACTAAAAGGGTGCTTTATACTAGAACCTGCCAAATATGGTGATAGCCGAGGGTATTTTATGGAGAGTTTTAACGAAAAAACTTTCAATGAAGTGACTGGTACCAATACACATTTTGTACAGGATAATCAATCTTATTCTACTAGAGGGGTGCTTCGTGGCTTGCATGCCCAAGGAGGCGAATACGCCCAGGCTAAGTTAGTACGGGTTTTAGAAGGAGAAGTGATTGATGTCGCGGTAGACGTCCGTCCAGGATCAGCAACTTTTGGTGAGTATGTAGCGGTACGACTTTCTGCAGAAAACAACCTACAGTTGTTCGTTCCACGTGGTTTCCTCCACGGGTTTGTTGTACTAAGCGAAACAGCAACCTTCTTTTATAAATGCGATAACTTCTATAATAAAGAATCCGAATGCGGTGTACATCCATTGGATACAGACCTAGCAATAGACTGGCAGATTCCTGTAGAAGAAATGCTGTTGTCGGACAAAGACAAAGAAGCGCCGAGTTTTAAAGAAGTATTTGGAAGGTAGGTAGTAAAATAAGCTACTGCCTTACAACTTAATAAAATGTCGCCTATATTTTTGAAAATAGTAGAGTCTGTTTGATAGTTCACTATACACATATTCAAAAATATCAAGCGACGAGTTTAGCTTCGCTGAGCACTCCGTGGTTTGTCCACTTTGGCGATACAAAGTGGAAGCCTGTCACGGCTTGAGTGACAAACATAGTTTGATATGAAAATTTTAGTTACTGGCTCCAATGGCCAACTCGGTTCCGAATTAAGAGAATACTTAGAGATAAACCCTAGGTATGAAACTTATTTCTTAGACCGCAAACAGCTCCCTTTAGACCAAACCCTGATCATTCAGGACATCTTAGGAATGTATCAACCCGATTTGATAATTCATGCCGCGGCATATACTGCTGTAGATAGGGCAGAGTCAGAACCTGCACTTGCCGATGCGATTAATCATTTGGCATCTGAAGAAATAGCTCAATACTGTAGGCTGAATGGTGCAAAATTGATTGCCATATCTACCGACTATGTATTTGATGGGACTTCTGATGTCGCTTTGACCGAAGAGGGGCCAGTGGACCCGATCAATACGTATGGTTTAACCAAGTTGAAAGGTGAACAAGCAATTCTCAAATGGCATTCGCAGAGTATTGTAATCCGCACCTCCTGGGTATATTCAACCTATGGTAATAACTTTGTGAAGACGATGATTCGGCTGATGACCGAACGCGATGAGATATCCGTAATCAATGATCAAATCGGTTCACCGACTTATGCGAAAGATTTGGCAAGGACCATAGTTGATATTGTCGAAGGTGAAGATTGGGTAGGTGGATTATATCATTATTCTAACGAAGGGGAGATATCCTGGTACGATTTTGCTGTAGCAATTAGAGAAATACAAGGACTGGATTGTAAAATCAATCCTATTCCTACGACACAGTACCCGACGCCAGCAAAGCGACCAAAGTATTCATTATTAGATAAATCAAAGATAAAACGTACATTTAAAGTAGAAGTGCCAGATTGGAAACATAGTTTAGAGCGAATGCTTACTAGTCTTTAAATCTAGATAACAGGTTCACTTGATAACCCCGAAGTAAATTCGGGACACAGCACAATAACAAATAATAAGGCATTAGCATTAGGACACTAAGTCTAAATACTATCATCTAAATACTAATATCTAAAGAAAATGAAAGGAATAATACTAGCCGGAGGTTCGGGAACACGTCTGCACCCATTGACACTAGCTGTCTCCAAGCAGTTGATGCCGGTCTACGATAAACCGATGATATACTATCCTTTGTCTACGCTTATGCTGGCGGGGATTAACGAGATATTGATCATTTCCACACCGCAGGATCTGCCTAATTTTGAGAAGCTACTGGGAGACGGATCACAGTTAGGTTGTAAATTTTCTTACAAAGAGCAACCGAGTCCTGATGGGCTAGCACAAGCTTTCATTTTAGGGGAAGAATTTATAGGTAACGATAAGGTTGCCTTAATATTAGGAGATAACATCTTTTATGGGTCAGGGATGTCCAAATTATTACAGTCTTCAGCCGATCCAGATGGAGGAGTCGTATTTGCCTATCCTGTACATGATCCAGAACGTTATGGCGTAGTCGAGTTCGATAAAGACAATAATGTCGTATCTATCGAAGAGAAGCCCTTAGCGCCTAAGTCAAACTACGCCGTTCCAGGACTTTATTTTTACGATAATGATGTGGTCGAGATTGCAAAGAATATAAAAGCATCAGATCGTGGTGAGCTGGAAATTACGGATGTCAACAGAGAATACCTAAAAAGGGGCAAATTGAAGGTTGGCGTATTTGATCGAGGAACCGCCTGGTTGGATACCGGTACTATTCAATCACTGATGCAGGCTGGACAGTTTGTTCAGGTCATCGAAGAGCGTCAGGGCTTGAAAATAGGAGCTATTGAAGAGATCGCATATAGAATGGGTTGGATTAATAAAGAGCATCTTTTAAATATAGCTGAACCCCTTCGTAAATCTGGTTACGGGGAATATTTGGTTAATCTAAAATAAATGGATAAGAATAGCAGAATATATATAGCAGGACATAAGGGAATGGTTGGTTCAGCTATATGGCGGAAACTTGAGTATAAAGGTTATATTAACTTAGTAGGCAAGTCGAGTAAAGAACTTGATTTGCGAGATCAGCGCCAAGTGGATGAATTTATTAGCAATGAAAAAATCGATGTTGTCATTGATGCCGCCGCAAAAGTTGGTGGTATTTTGGCGAATAACACCTATCCCTATCAATTTTTGATGGACAATTTGTTGATTCAAAACAATTTAATTAATTCTTCCTTGAAGAATGATGTTAGAAAATTTATTTTTTTAGGATCCTCCTGTATTTATCCGAAGCTTGCTCCACAACCTTTGAAAGAGGAATATCTTTTAACAGGTTCTTTGGAACCTACCAATGAATGGTATGCAATAGCAAAAATTGCAGGAGTCAAAGCTTGCGAATCCATTCGTAAGGAATTTAGAAAAGATTATGTGAGTTTAATGCCAACAAATCTTTACGGTACACATGATAATTTTGATTTGAAATCGTCGCATGTATTGCCCGCCATGATTCGTAAATTTCATGATGCCAAGTTGAATAGCAATGCAGATGTGGAGCTATGGGGATCGGGAACTCCAATGAGAGAGTTTTTATTTGTGGATGATATGGCAGCTTCTGTAATATTTGCGTTGGAAAACAAACTTCCTGAACATTTATATAATGTTGGCACAGGAGAAGATTTGACTATTAAAGATCTTGCCCTTTTAATTCAAAGAGTAGTAGGTCATAACGGAAATATTAAGTGGGATTCATCGAAACCAGATGGGACACCCAGGAAGTTAATGGATATCTCTAAAATGCATGGCCTAGGCTGGAGACACGAAGTTAACTTAGAAGAAGGTATTAGAAAAACTTATGAATGGTTTTTGAGAAATCAAGAAACATTTAAAGAAGTAAAGTTTTAAATAAAATTATTGACGATAAATATGAAGGTTGCATTAATAACGGGAATTACAGGCCAGGACGGTTCTTATCTTGTTGAGCTATTATTAGAAAAAGGATATATGGTACATGGTGTTAAGAGAAGAGCTTCTTCTTTTAATACACAAAGGATAGACCATTTATACCAAGATCAACATGAAACACATGTGAGTTTCAAACTACATTATGGAGATTTGACAGATTCAACAAATATTATCCGAATTATACAAGAGGTTCAGCCAGATGAAATATATAATTTGGGTGCAATGTCGCATGTGAAAGTGTCATTCGATTCCCCTGAGTATGTAGCAAATGTCGATGGTATCGGGACTTTAAGGATTTTGGAAGCTGTCAGAATTCTTGGGTTAGAGAAAAAGACGCGTATATACCAAGCTTCAACTTCGGAATTATATGGAGGCTTAGCAGAAAATAAAAATGAAAAAGGTTTGTACGATGAGAATTCACCCTTTTATCCGCGATCGCCCTATGGAGTGGCCAAGATTTATGGTTTTTGGATTACAAAAAATTATCGTGAGGCCTATAATATGTATGCGTGTAACGGGATTTTATTTAATCACGAGTCTCCGAGAAGAGGCGAGACTTTTGTTACGCGTAAAATCACTATGGCTACTGCCGCTATTGCTAAAGGAAAACAAGACTGTTTATACTTGGGGAATTTAAATGCATTACGTGATTGGGGACACGCTAAAGACTACGTGGAAGCGATGTGGAGGATTTTACAGCAAGAGCATCCTGAAGATTATGTAATAGCTATGGGAGAGACTACTTCAGTACGAGATTTTGTGCGTTTAGCTTTTGAAGAAGTTGGTGTTAAGTTAGATTTTACGGGAAATGACGAGAGTGAGGTGGCTAGGGTTGCTTCATGCAGTAATCCAAACTATCAGTTAGAAATTGGTAAAATAGTTGTGAAAGTTGATCCCCAATATTATAGACCTACTGAGGTTGATTTGCTAATAGGAGATCCTACAAAGTCTAAAACAAAGTTGGGTTGGAAGCCTCAATATGATTTAAGATCTCTAGTCGCTGAAATGATCGAAAGTGACCTTCGTCTATGTTAGGAAGTTGTGTAGGACTAATAGGTTTATTCCCATCTAGTTTGTCAAGAAATAAGATTTGTAATTAAGGTAGAGATATGAATCTATTTAAGGATAAAATATTACAAAAGAATTTTTCATATCTATTTTTACTTCAAATAGCTAATTATATTATTCCATTGTTTCTGTTTCCCTATTTAGGAAGAGTTTTAGGAACGGAGAATTTTGGGAAAATAATGTTCGCTCAAGCGGTTGTAGCGTACTTTGTCTTATTTACAGACTTTGGTTTCAACGTGTCATCAACAAAGGAAATCACAGATGCTATGGGGGATAAGGAAAAAGCAAGTGAAACCTTTTGGAATACTATGCTTGCCAAAACATTATTGCTTTTTATAAGTTTAATTGTATTCTTTCCAGTTGTTTATGGTTTTGATAAATTTAGAGGAGAGCATTTATTATTTGTAATTAGCTTCTTAAATGTATTCTCATCTGTTTTACTTCCATTATGGTTGTTTCAAGGCTTAGAAAAGATGGGATTGATTGTAATTGTCAATACTATTCCTAGAATTCTGATGTGTGTGGCGACGATCTATTTTGTGAAATCTTCTACAGATTATAATTTAGCTTTATTCATTCAAGTACTTGCGAATTTCGTTTCGGCATTATTGAGCATAATAATAGTTTTTAAATTGAAACTAGTCATTTTTTCGAAACCCAGTTTAGAAAGGGCTAAAATTCAAATCAAGAATGGTTGGCATATTTTTGCAACAAGTTTATCTAGTAATTTATATACGACTACAAATACTGTTGTTTTAGGTTTGTTGGTTGGGAATAATGCAGTTGGAATTTATTCTGCTAGCGATAAAATCGTAAGAGCTTTAATAGGTCTTTTATCTTCAATAACACAAGTTGTTTTTCCAAGGGTCAATGTTTATTATAATGAGTCCAAACAAAAAAGCATCTCTTTTATAAAGCAAATTTTGTTACTTATGTCTATCGCTTGTTTAATAGTTGGTTTTGGTTTATATTTTTTTGCGAACGATATAATCATGTTACTATTCAAAGAATCAGACTTTCAAAGATCAATTAAAGTTTTACAATTTTCATCCTTGTTACCTCTATTTTCGGTTGTAAATGGACTATTGGCAGTTAACGTATTTATAACCTTCGGACTAAAGAGACAATTGTTAAAGATCGTATTTGTTGGCTGTGTGTTTAGTTTGATATTTATTTCACCCCTAGTAATAAATTTTAAAGAAATTGGGGCGATACTATGTGCGACCTTGACTGAGATCTTAATATTTATCCTGTTTATCTATTATATCATTAGAAATAAAATTGTCAACTATGAATAATGAAGAGTCTATTTTATTATTATTGACTTGTTGTGTTGATCCAAAGGGTATGTCTTTTACTAAGTTAAGCGATGTCGATTTAAGGGTGCGACAATATTATGATGCTTTTGATTTTTACTTAGCAAATACAACACTTAAATTATTGATTGTAGAAAATACATTGTTTAAAATTGATGAGAAATATTTGAACAACGACAGAATTGAATATCTAACTTTTGATGGTAATAACTTTGATAAAAGCTTAGGAAAAGGTTATGGCGAAGCTCTGATTATAGATTATGCCTTAAATAACTCTAAATTTTTAACATTGATAAGTAATCCTGTTATCGTAAAAATAACAGGGAGATTAAAGGTTATCAATATCATGAAAATACTAAATAATAGAAAATACAATAATCAAAAAACCTTCATCTCTGCAAATGTAACATGGAAAATGAACTTTGCATATTCGCATTTTTTTATATCAAGTTTTGACGTTTTACAAGAATTTGTTCTCAAAAAGAAATCTATTAATGATAGCGAGGGATATTATTTTGAACATTTGCTTATTAGGTTGATAAAAAAGTTTAATAAACAATATAGCGCTTTCGTAGGTTTTAATTCTACTGTTGAAGTTAGGGGAAGGTCTGGATCAACAGGGGAAAGTTATAAGCAAGATGGATATTTAGCAAAAGTTAATAGACCTATTAAAAATTTATATGTTAAAAAGTTTTTGAAATGAAGAATTATGCAGTTCTGTTAACCGTCTTTAATCGCGTTGAACTTACAAGAAAGTGTTTATTTGACTTTTATAAATCAACGGAGTTCGTGGTCGATGCTTCATTTAACATATTTCTAACGAACGATGGTTCTACGGACAATACAAGTGAAATAATACAATGCGAATTTCCCGAGGTAATTATTTTAGAAGGTGATGGAAGTTTGTTTTGGTGTAGGGGAATGGTAAACTCTTGGAAATATGCTGTTGAGAATTCCCCAATAAACTACGACGGATATATATGGTTAAATAATGACAGTTATATTTTCCCATCCTCGATAAATGAATTATTAATTTCATCTTCTGAAAAAGAAGATAAAGCGATCATTAGCGGAGCTTTTAAATCCTCAGTAACAGGCTTAACGACATATGGGGGAAGATTAAAAGGAGACGTGAGAAATCTAGAGCCAAATGGTGGTTTACAAAAAATAGAATGGATGAATGGTAATTTAGTAGTTGTACCAAAGTTTGTTTTTGAAAATATTGGAATGTTGGACGATACGTTTTGGCACGCTATTGGAGATTACGACTATGGATTACGTGCTATTAAAAAGGATATCGAAGTATTTCTTTCTGCAAATTATGTGGGGTATTGTGAAGATCATGAGAAAATTGAACCATGTTACGATCAAAGTGTTCCTATTGTAAAGAGATTTAGAAATTTTTATACACCTTTGGGAGATGATCCATATTTAAGGTTTGTTTTTCTTAAACGACATTATTCAACCTTTAAAGCAATTAAATCTTTTGTTATCACTCATTTATTTGTTTTATTCCCTTCATTGTTGAAATTGTATAACAGTAAATCATGATATATACTAGTCTAGAATATGGCGTTCCTTATGTAGTTGTATTATTGATACTCTTTTTGTGCTCAATTTTAGAACAAAAGAAGATAAAAGGCTTTAATGACCATAAAAAACTGAAAGATTTTTCATTTCTATTAGTGTTGATTTTTTTAGGGCTTAGAGGTTTTGTAGCTAGTGATTGGATTTCTTACTATCAATTTTTTTCGGACGTTCCTCCTATTTTGGATAACATAAATAGTTACCTAAAAATAGCTGGCTTTGAAATTGGATTTGTTGTATTATCATCATTAATTAAGACAGTCTATGATAATTATTTTTTTTATCAGTTCGTAAATGTCTTAATTGATTTACTTTTATTACGGATTTTATTAAATAGATATTGTAGAAGTTATTTTGTGTTTGGTTTAGCTGTATATTTTGCTTTTTGTAGCGAAATTGAAATTAATATGCTCAGAAATGTTAAAGCTATCATGTTATTTTTAATTTCAATCCAATACATAAAGCAGCGAAATGGTTTGAAATTTTATGCTATCAATATTCTTGGTCTTATGTTCCATTATTCTGCAATATTTTATTTTCCATTATATTTTTTCATTCATAAAGATTTAAAAAAACTTTATTTTGTAATCACCGTAATTGGTCTTTTAGTATATTTTTCTCAAATTAAATACATTGGCGCTATCACAGAAGTAATAGGAAATGCGCTTGGGGGTGCTTTTAAAGCGAAAAATGATGTATATCTAACTTCGGAAGAATCTGGCATTACCTTGGGTGTATTGTATACTATAATTCCACTGTTCTTAACTTTTAAATACTACGATAGAATCGTTTCTTACAGCTCGAATAATTTAATCTTTGTTAATTTATTGTTTTTTTATTGTTTTTCAACACTTTTTTTCTCAGAGATTTTAGTTTTTAGAGGAAGGTTTTCTGCGCTATTTGCATTTAGTCTGAGTGTTATCTTACCTTTGTTTTATCTTATACAGAAATCCGATATTCATCGAAAGATATTTGTAAATATTTTACTGATAATAATGGTTAGTAAAATTGCGTTAACTAATACACCTATTCTTAATAGATATGATAATCTAATTTTCGGTGTTTCAAGCTATTCGGAGAGAATGATTATTATTGATGCTTACTATCGTGAATTATTATACTAATGCATATAGTTTTTTTATTACCCGGACATGGGAAAAAGCCTGTAGGGGGGCATAAGGTCGTTTATCAATATGCAAATCTTTTTATTAGAGATGGGTATGAAGTGTCTATCGTTTATGGAGCTAGTGGATTATTTGAAAAGGATAGTCTTCAGGATAAACTTAAAACTTTACTCAGATATTTATATTTTAAGATAACTCAAGATTACAAGCCTTATAAATGGTTTGATCTCAATAGAAAGATAAAACTTTTATTTCGGTGGGATTTAAATCAAACAAGTGTTCCAATAGGAGATAAATATATATGTACTAGTGTCGAAACATCATATAGATTGAACACTATTGATAGCACTTCCGCAAAATTCTATTTTATTCAAGGATACGAAAATTGGAAATGGGATGATGAATTGGTCACGAAATCATGGAGATTTCCCCTGAGAAAAATTGCGATTTCTTCTTGGTTAGTGGATTTAATAAATAAAAGTGGAGAAAAAGTCTCGTTGGTTGAAAATGGTTTTGATTTTAATTTGTTTGATGTTGATAAACAAATTTGTGAAAGGCAATGTAATAAGGTAATAATGTTATATCATAGATCAGCTCTGAAAGGAGTTGAGAATGGATTGAAGGCATTGGAAATTGTAAAGTTAAAGTCTCCGAATTTGAGGGTTACTCTTTTTGGTACTTTTCCAAGACCTAAAGATTTACCTGAATGGTACGAATACTATAAGAGTCCCAATAAAGAGATCTTAAGGGCTCTTTATAATGAAGCTGCTATATTTGTAGGTACTAGTATAGAAGAGGGATGGGGACTTACCTTAGGAGAAAGTATGCAATGTGGATGTGCAGTAGCATGTACTAATAATAAGGGATACTCAGCGATGGCGCTCCCTAATAAAACGGCCTTAGTAAGCCCCACATCAGATATCGTAAGTATGGCTGATAATATTTTGAAATTAATAGCAGATAAAGAATTGAGAGTCACAATTGCCAGAAATGGAAACAAGCATATTCGTAACTTTACTATTGAATGTGCCTATGAAAAATTCAAAAGAGTCATCTTGAGTTATGATTAGTGTATGTTTGGCCACATATAACGGTGGTTTGTTTATAAAAGAACAATTGGTTTCGATATTATCCCAACTTTCTGAAAAAGATGAAATAATCATCTCAGATGATGGTTCTTCGGATGAAACAATGGATATTATTCATTCATTTAATGATGATAGAATAAAGGTATTAAAGAATGGTAGGAATAAAGAAGGGCGATCTGGGCATCAGTCAGTCTCATCTAATTTTGAAAATGCATTAAAAAACACGAAAGGAGATTTTATATTTCTAGCTGATCAAGATGATATTTGGAAAGAGAATAAAGTAAAGATCTGCTTAGATCACTTATATTATTATGATTTAGTACTTACAAATGCAGAAATAATTGATAGAAATGGTATATCGATGAAGCAATTGTTATTTTTACAAAACCCTTTAAACAACAATGTATTAACCTTATTGTACAGAATGCCGTTTTATGGTTGCTGTTTGTGTTTTAGAAAATCCCTGCTTACGAAAGCTCTACCATTTCCAAAAAACCTTGAGCTTCATGATAATTGGTTAGGTTTAATGGCTATCATATTTAAACGAAATAGAGTAATGTATATTGATAGTCCACTAATTTTATACAGAAGGCACTCTAACAATGTGTCAGGAAAAAGTAAAAATAATTTAATTTTTAAAGTTCATTACAGGGTAATTTTGTTATTGCATATTGTAATTAGAAAGTTTGGTTTTATAAGTAAGTTTAAATAATGGTATCAATTATTACCCCATGCTTTAATGCAGAAAAATTTATTTCTCAAACTATTGAATCAGTCCTTAAGCAAACTTATGTGAACTGGGAATTGATTATTGTAAACGATTGCTCTACCGATGGTAGTAAGAAAATTATCGAAAGCTATAAGTCTAATGATTCTCGTATCATTCTTTTAGAAAATGCTATTAATCAAGGGGTTGCTGTGTCTAGAAATATTGCTATGGATTCTGCCCGAGGCGAGTATTTGGCTTTTTTAGATGCTGACGATCAATGGGATTCTAATAAATTAGAACTCCAGCTATTATATATGAAAAAAAATAATTATTATTTTTCATATTGTAATTACCGCATAGTAAATGAGGAAAAAAAGGTGCTTTCGTCTTCTCTACCACTTGTTAGAAAAAAACTGTCCTATACTGATCTGTTAAAGGGAAATGATATAGGGTGTTTAACTGTTATGATTAATGTCGAAAAGCTAGGTAAGAAAAAATTTCTTAAAATAGGGCATGAGGATTTCGCCTTCTGGCTTTCTTATTTAAAAAATGGGACTGAGGCACATCTAGTAGAGGATGTTTTAGCTTCATATAGGGTTCATTCTCAGTCAGTTTCGCATGACAAAATAAAAGCGGCAAAATTTACGTGGAATATATATCGCAATATAGAAAACTTTTCTGTTATTAAATCGTTGTTTTATTTTCTTCAGTATGGGACTAAATCCTTTTTTAAGCATTTAAAAATTAAGTTAAAAAATGTATGAAAGACTAATCGCTTGATAACAAGAAATCCGATACAACTCATGATTGTATAGAGATAAGGTTGTTATAAGTAAAGTTTTTTATTTGTAGAATTGAAAATGAAATCATTAAACAATGATTAGTGTTCTCGGAGCAACGGGATTCATTGGTCAGAATCTATTGACGACTTTGTCGAATGCTACTTGCGTTTCGCTTCGAGACGGAAAATGGCGAAGCTCTGTTTACTCAGCGTCTGTAATTATTAATCTGATTGGGAAAGCCCATGATCATAAGGGAACTGCTATGGAGGCCGATTTTTACTATGCAAATGTTGAATTGGCAAAGCAAGTATATGAAGCATTTGAAACATCTGAGGCTAAATTGTTAATACATATAAGTTCTTTGGCCGCTTTAGAGGAGTTTGAGTCTTCTAAGTTTTTAACCGAATCGGACAAATGCCAACCAGAATCATTATATGGTAGCTCTAAGAGAAAGGCTGAGGAATGGTTGATAAATCAAAAGTTACCCATCGGTAAAAAACTAATTATTTTACGCCCTCCCATGGTGCATGGCCCTGGTGATAAAGGTAATCTTAGCTTACTTTATAACTTAATTTCTAAAGGAATACCATATCCACTTTCATCTTTTGATAATAACAGATCCTTTATATCTATAGATAATTTTTGCTATTTCATAAAGCAGATTATCGATAAGCGAGAAAGTTTAGAGTCGGGGATATACCATGTCGCTGATGATGAGCCGATTTCAACAAAGGAGATTATCGCGATTATAAAAAAGGTAATAAATAAGAATGTGCCTGATCTAGCTTTGCCAAAAGGTTTGGTTAAACTAATCGCCAAGTTGGGGGACATAATACCTGTACCACTAAATAGTAAGAGGCTAAAGAAAATGACAAATGATCTGCTTGTTTCCAACAAAAAAATTAAAAAGGCTTTGGGCATTGAGAAGTTGCCGCTGACGGCAAAAGAAGGGTTGGAAAAAACTATAAGGTCGTTTAAGGAGGAGCAATAAAGTAGATTGCTTCGTCATTCTTCCTCGCAATGACGACAAAATGAAAATAATTTATAATGGTATATGCATTAGTTTTTGTAGTTCTATTTGTATTAGAACTTGTTTATTTTAAGATAGCCGATCGATTTAATATAATTGATAAGCCCAACGAGCGATCGTCGCATACTGCCATTACATTGCGGGGTGGGGGAGTAATATTTTATATAGGAGCTTTAGCGTTCTTTATACTATCAGGGTTTCAGTATCCTTGGTTCTTTCTAGGACTGACGATGATGACGGTCGTAAGTTTTGCAGATGATGTCATGACGCTATCTAATAAAGTGCGTCTACTTGTACACTTTGTTTCTGTTTTGCTTATGGCCTATCAGTTGGATCTTTTTGCTATGCCTTGGTATTTTTTGTTGGCGTCCTTTGTCGTGGTGGTAGGAGTGGTCAATGCTTATAACTTTATGGATGGGATCAATGGGATCACGGCTTGTTACAGTTTGGCTGTGGGAGGATTATTATGGTGGGTTAATCAATCTATTGGTTTTATCAATTCGGATTTGTTAATCTATACCCTATTGGCGGTACTAGTTTTTACTTTTTTTAATTTCCGTACTAGGGCAAAGTGCTTTGCTGGTGATGTAGGTTCTGTTGCGATTGCGTTCATTTTGCTTTTTGCATTGGTAGCATTGATTATAAAGACACAGAATCTGATCTATATCTTATTTTTGTGTGTCTATGGGATAGATACAGTGTGGACGATCATAAAGCGCATGTTCAAAAGAGAGAACATTTTTAAGGCACATCGTAGCCATTTGTATCAATACTTGGGCAATGAAGCAGGAGTAAATAAGTTGCTGGTGTCATTTTTGTATGGTGCTGCTCAGTTTTTGATTGGACTATTGGTTATTCGGATGGCACAGGAGAGTGTAAATATGCAGCTGTTTTTCGCTATAGGTTTATTATTCGGCATGTCGTTATGCTATCTGCTAGGGAAAACATATTTGACGAAGAAATATGTTAGTTAGCCGTGGACATATATCTATTGTAGGGGAATTCGTATTTGTTTTTTATTATTACTATTAATATTTTACTTTTGTGGTTGGCTCGCAGGAACTGGATTGATTTTTGTGACTACGCTTTAAACTTTTTTTGATGAATAAAATTTACCTCGCTGTTGTGTTGCTTTTGATGTTTTCCTCTTGTGCTTCACGCAAGAATATTGTGTATCTACAACCTTCGCAGTTGGAGTTGGAGAGAATGCATTCGCAATATGCACCACGTATCCAGCAGGAAGATTTGTTGACGATAACAGTGTCTGCAGCTGATGCGAAGGCAACTATGCCGTTTAATCAGCAAAATGCTTACCAAATGCAGGCGGCTGCAGCAACGGATATGGCATTCAAGCCTACTTATCTCGTCGATACGAATGGGGAAATTGATTTCCCGGTATTGGGCAAGATTAAAATAGGTGGACTGAGCCGGTTGGAAGCTACGGATCTATTACGCGGTAGATTGAAGCAGTATATTGTAGAACCAGGGGTGAATCTGACTTTTGCCAACTTCAAGATTACGGTGTTGGGCGAAGTCACTAAACCAGGAAGCTATACCCTTCCCCAGGAAAGGGTAACGGTACTAGAAGCGCTAGGCCTGGCTGGTGATATGACGATAAAAGGGGTTCGTAGTAATGTACTATTGATCCGGGAGAAAGATGGCGAGAAGAAAATGGAACGTTTGAATCTGCTTTCGGATTCGATATTGAACTCACCCTACTATTACCTCGCACAAAATGATGTAATCTATGTGGAGCCGAATAGCTCACAGGTACGAAACTCCAATCTAGGACAGAATACC
>JAITLW010000196.1 GCA_031277715.1 Sphingobacterium sp.
CATTTGCCCGGATAGGTACATTTTCGTACTCGCTCACCTCAGTAAACTTACCAGGGTAACGAAGCACATATTGCTGCATATTCACTGCCTTATCGGAACTTATTCCAGTCTGCCCAGGCGCTGCTTCTATATTTTGTCTCCTCAACGCCGCAACAAGTTCTTCTGTAGAAATAGAATAAGCAGAAAGCCGATCAGGTTTTACCCAGATGCGCATTGCATAATCCTTCATTCCCATAATTTGTGCAAAACCTACCCCTTCAATACGTTTCAGCTCTTTAAGAACATTAATATCTGTAAAGTTATAAATGAATCTTTCATCTGCCGTCTCATCGTCTGTATAAAGATTGAGGTACATCAACATACTATTCACCTCTTTCTCGGTGGTAACTCCCGCCTTGATTACTTCTTCGGGCAACTCGTCCAGTACGGTCGTAACCCTATTCTGAACGTTTACCGCGGCAATATCCGGATCAACACCTACTTTAAAAAACACCTGAATTAATGTAGTACCATTGTTGGTGGAGACACTATTCATATAGGTCATCCCCGCTACTCCATTGATAGCACGTTCCAAAGGAATAGCCACAGCATTGGTACTCACCTCGGCATTTGCTCCTGTATAATTAGCTGTTACTACCACAGAAGGTGGAACAATATCAGGGAATTGTGTAATTGGCAAGGTAAATAATGCCAACAAACCCAAAAGGGTGATAAAAATTGAGATTACCAGTGATAATACCGGCTTTCTAATATACGTTTCAAACATCTAAATCGCCTCCGTTCTAGTTATTAATCGGTTTCGGTTGTATGCTCATGCCATCTCGCAAAGACTGCACGCCTTCAAAAACAACCTTTGTGTCCGCAGGCAATCCGTCTTCTACAACATAATAATGTCCAACGCGCTGACCATTCTTAAATGGCATCATCTTAACTTTATTACCCTCTACCGCATAAACATAAGCTTTGTCCTGAATCTCAAATACGGACTTTTGATGTACGAATGTAAGATTTCCTGTCTGCGTCGGCACTCCAATACGTCCTGAAGCACCGTGTTTCAGTAATCCCTTGGGGTTATCAAACTTGGCGCGCAAAGAAATAGATCCCGTACTAGCCTCAAACTCACTTTCAACAATCTCGGCTATCCCTGTATAAGGATAGACCTCACCATTGGCTAATATCAAGCGTACTTCTTGTTGGAATTTATTTCTGTTAAATGAAGAATCAGATGCAATAGCAAGATATTCAGATTCGGAAATATTATAATAAACGTTTACTTTTTCTAAATCAGAAATGGAAGTGATCAATGCACCTTCACTCAACAACGAACCTTCCTTGAGCAAAATCCGGTCAATACGGCCATCAAATGGCGCTCTAATCTGGGTATGGCTTAGCTTGGTTCTCGCTTGATTCAATATGGCATCAGCTTCCTGCACCTTTGAAATAGCGGCTTTAAGCTGTACTTTGAGCAAATCCTGCTCTGTAGTACTGATGATCCCTTTTTGTACCAGCTTTGCTGTCCTTTCCAACTCTAGTTCCACTTTTTTCACCTCGGCTTTTGCTGTATTTAAACCCGCTTCTGCACGCGCAAAATCCGCTTTATACTCTTCGTCATTAAGGCTAAACAAAACCTGTCCCTTTCTGACGAAAGCCCCCTCATCAACATAAATTCTATTTAAAAATCCCGACAGTCTAGAGCGCAGCTCTACGTTCCTTTGGGATTGAATATCGGCAATATACTCTTTGTAAATAATGGTATCCATCTGTAGGAGACCAGTCACAGGCACAACCTTGGCTTGTTCCTCGGATTTATTTTCATTGCTGCTAGCAGTACAGGACGCGGCAAATAACAAGCATCCAAATATTGGATACATGAATTTATTTTTCTTCATAGCTAATTATGAGTGAATTAAATATTAAAAAATCGATAAAAATAAAGAGACCTACGAGAACTAAACCTAGCCTCATAAGCGATTATTAAACAAATAAGATGGGATTGTAAAAATTAGAATGGGCGATATCTATACAGGAATGTATAGTAACCAGGTAAGCAGAGCCTCTTCGATTCATAGCGAGGGTGCTTTATCGTTTTGGTAAAGAGAAATAGCTTTCGTAATAACCAAACAACAAAAAGAATAGTGGGAAGTACGCCTAGAGAAAGAAATAAAATACGATAGTCGTCAAAGAAAATTTGTGGCACGGTCTCCTGTTGTTCTGAATCTGTGATATCTAGGATTTCTTCTAAAACCACCTCGAGAAAGGTCTCTCCAGAAACAACAGGCCTGAAATCCAACATATTGCAATACTGCACCTCATAACAGAGGACATTGAGGTAGCCAAAAAGCACTAAAAAATGTAGTATGCGCAACATATGCAGCAAAGATAGAAAAGCAAATAGCAGAAAGGCGCAGCGCTCTGTAAAAAAGATGTTATGAAAGTGTCGGATGTCTGCTGTTCAGACTTTCCTGTGACAATTGGCTTTGCTTGTGGAATGAATAGCTCCTAAAACTACTTTTTAAAGACCCAGTACTTTTGTAAAGTAAAATTAAATCCTAAAGACACGATTAGCTCCACAATTCCTTTAGACAGCAAAAAATGATAACCCCAGACATCTACTAAAAAATGGATACCGGTAGATTTAAGAAAAATACTTCCAGCGACTACGATAATAAACTTCCAGAGTTGGTTTGCTAAAGGAACTGCTGTATTATTAAATGACCAATACCGATTAATAGTGAAATTAACAACAGCTCCTAAACTACCGCTGACGACATTAGAAAAAGGAGCTGAAATCAATAAGACTTTGTAGCAAAAAGAATAGATACCAAAATCTACCAATCCACCTACAAAAGCAGATAACTGTGCTTTTAAAAACTCTTTAAGCTTGAACGTCATCCGTTTTCTCTTGTTCGGCCTTCTGTTTAGCTAGCTTTTCTTCTTTATCTTTGGCATCACCTACAGCCAATAGTTTTAATGTATCTCCTACATTGATAAAAAACAAGATCACACAAATTCCTAATACGCTATAATCAATCGACCCTTTAAAAATTACCTCAAAAAGCAATACCAAACAGATAATAACACGTATTTCAGTTGGCCCCAATAGACCGGCATCAATGGTGTACTTGTCTGTAATCCTGTAGCGCAATTGGGATATTATCATCGCCCAACCATA
Source organism: Sphingobacterium sp. (assembly GCA_031277715.1). Taxonomy (GTDB): domain Bacteria; phylum Bacteroidota; class Bacteroidia; order Sphingobacteriales; family Sphingobacteriaceae; genus Sphingobacterium. The sequence continues at coordinate 3,173 of JAITLW010000196.1, forward strand.
CAGCGCAACAAGAGCAAAACCTAGATATTTGAAATCTCCTACTGTGTAAAGAACATAGCCTAAGCCGATAAACACTGTACTTACCCAATCCATTACAATGTCTAGTGCAAAGCCATACCACTTTCTAGACTTATTACGGTAATAGGCGATGCGCCCATCCAATGAATCTCCAAACCATTGTATAAAAAAACCAGGAATAGCCAATAGTAACAAATCTCGATTAACATATTCTGCCAATAAAAAACTTCCCAGAATAATTAATGAGCCTAAAAAACCAATAGCCGTGAGGCCATCCGAAGTGATCCAGTCTGGTATGCGTGGTACCAGATAGCTGATAAATCGCTGTTCTGGATTACTTAATATGTTAGTACGCTTTCTGTCTTGAAACAGTTTCTTATTGATTTTTTGCTCGCTCATATCTCTCTTTATTACAACCAATTATTTGTTTTATACCATAACAACGTTTCCTTCAATCCGGAGGACAAATCATATTTAGCTTTGAACGCTAAATCATTCTGGGCTTTTTCTATATTACATCCCCAATTTTCAGCGGTGAGTTCTGCCAAACGCTCAGGATATAAAACTGGAGTTTTTTCAGATCGTGCATAAAGTGATTGCGAAATTTTAGCGACAAAAGCCACTAGAGCATAAGGAATATGCAGACGAAAAGACTTTTTATTAAACGTATTTCTAAAAACATCAGCCATGGCATACCTCGAATAGACCTGACCATCTGTGATATTATAAAACTGTAGCCCTTGCTGTGGTTGCGTACACGAATTAAGAATAACATCAACAAGGTCCTTTACATAGACAAAGCTCAACTTTTGAGGTTTGCTACCAATGTAAGGATCAAATCCCTTACTCAAGGTATCAAAGAGAATAAATAAGTCCTTCTCGCGCGGTCCATACACTGCTGTAGGCCTCAGTACGGAAATAGGGCTATCAGAAAAGTTGGTCTTAATCATTTCTTCCGAAGTTCTCTTACTACGGCCGTATACAGTCAGGGGATTATAAGGTGTGTCCTCTGTAATTAAAAATGGGCTATCAAAATCAATTGGCCCTACTGCCGCTAGACTACTAACATATACGATTCTTTCTAAGACATCCTTTATTGCTAACGAAGCCTTTAAAATATTTTCGGTGTATCCGACGTTAACCTTCAACATATCGCT
>JAITLW010000211.1 GCA_031277715.1 Sphingobacterium sp.
ACTAATAGCGATATCTTTACTCCGCAATGTATCTATCGCCAATTGCATCAGATGCATCGCCCCGATGACGTGCTGAAAACGAGTATGTAACGCTCCGGGATACACCATATGCGTCATACTAACTTGCTTGATATACCGAAGACGTTGGAGATATGGATGCTCGATTAAATCAAAAATCAAGCCTGACGGAATTGTAACAAAGCCGTAAACAGGATCATTAATGATTTTTTTCTTGTTCAATCCTACTAATCTTTAAGAGTTTTCGTAATTTTATACTTGTCGAATAAAAACGACAAGCGCATCATCTAAGATAAGCGCAAAGATACACACAATGCCGTTAATTAATGTTAAAAAATAGCGTTTTGTCCGGATTCTAGTTAGGTTAGTTTTAAATATAAGTTTATATTGACAATTGACTTTCTACTTATTCAAATTCTGCTAACCTTATTGGGTGTTTTTCTTGATATACGGCAGTAAATATAATATAGCACAAAACAAAAATGGCAAAAACACATATACTTTGGGCGGATGATGAAATTGAATTTCTAAAACCTCATATCCTTCTGCTCGAAGAAAGAGGGTTTAAAGTACATACCGTCAACAATGGAAATGACGCTGTTGATGCCTTTAAGCAAGAGCCCTTTGATCTCGTGTTCTTAGACGAGAACATGCCTGGCCTAACCGGATTAGAGACTCTCAGTATTCTTAAAGCTATCAATCCGACAACGCCAACAATATTAGTTACCAAGAATGAAGAAGAGCACCTCATGGAAGATGCTATAGGTGCCAAGATCGATGATTACCTAATCAAACCGGTCAACCCTAAGCAAATTCTATTGACTATAAAAAAGTTTACGGAAAACAAGCGGATCGTCAGCGAGAAAACCTCGATGGCATACCAACAGGAGTTTAGAAACCTAGGCATGATCATCAATAATGACCTGTCTTTTGAAGAATGGACCGAAGCTTATAAAAAACTAATTTACTGGGAGCTCTCCTTAGGAAAACTCGAAGACGACAGCATGCACGAGATATTAACGATGCAAAAAGCGGATGCAAATGCTACATTTTCGAAGTTTATAGAGAACAACTATTTGAAATGGATGAAGAATCCGGAAAGTAGTCCAACGCTCTCCCATCAATTATTTAGAAAAAAGGTGTTCCCAAATCTCCAACAGGAGAAACCGACTTTTTTCTTCTTAATAGACAATTTACGCTATGACCAATGGAAAGTAATCAACGATGTGATCACCGATTATTTCCGGCTTGAAGAAGAAGACAGTTATTATAGCATACTACCAACCGCAACACAATATGCCCGCAATGCCATATTTAGTGGCCTCACTCCATTGGAAATGGAGAAGCGTTTTCCGGATCTCTGGCAAAATGACGAAGACGAGGGGGGTAAAAACATGCACGAAGACAAGTTCTTGGCCGACCAAATAAAGCGCCTTTACAGACGGGATATCAAACATAGCTACACCAAAGTGCTCAGCCTAGACCAAGGAAAAGAGGTCATGGACAATATCAGCAACTACATGCAGAACGACCTCAATGTGCTGGTCTATAACTTTGTAGATATGCTATCCCATGCCCGAACAGATATGGCAATGATTAGAGAGCTTGCCAATGATGAGGCAGCATATCGTTCGCTCACCCTGTCCTGGTTCGAACACTCCCCTTTGCTGGATGTATTAAAATGGTTGTCGCAGAAAAAAGTTAGAGTCGTCATCACAACCGACCACGGCACAATTCAGGTAAAAAAACCAAGTAAAGTGGTAGGTTATAGGAACACAAACACCAACCTCAGATACAAACAAGGGAAAAACCTCAACTATGTAGAGAAAGATGTTTTCACCATCCGTAACCCCCATGATGCACAATTACCCAAACTGCATGTGAGCTCTACGTTTGTGTTTGCAAAGGAAGAAATATACTTTGTATATCCCAACAATTACAATCAATTTGTCAACTACTATAACGGTACGTTCCAACACGGAGGAATCTCTCTGGAAGAAATGATTATCCCTTATGCTACATATATTCCAAAATAGGTATTTTTGTCTATTATGGAAATCAATGTAAAAGACTTAACGGAATTAAACGGAGCAGCATCCCAGATTATAAAGAAGTATCCCGAAAATCGGATATTTCTTTTTTACGGAACAATGGGCGCTGGAAAGACGACTTTAATAAACGAACTGTGCCAACAGCTCGGTGTCAAAGACCATACATCCAGTCCCACCTTTTCTATCGTAAACGAATACGCCTCTGACCACGGTCCAATTTTCCATTTCGACTTTTATAGATTGAGATCAGAAGCTGAAGCTTTTGATTTTGGCTACGAAGAATACTTTTATTCTGGAAATTATTGCTTTGTAGAGTGGCCAGAGAAAATCCCCAACTTGCTACCACACGATGCAATAAAGGTCACTATCACAGTACCGGACTTTCAAACACGAACCATAGCTATTGAGAAAAATTAATTTTTTTCAATAGCTCGTGCAACCTTTCTTTCCATTATCTCGTCTTCCTATTAACCAACATCAATTAATTGGAAAATAGTAATCTAAATATAGTATGGCAAGCCTGCAAAAAGCAAGACCGAAAAGCTCAAGCTGCGTTATATGACTATTTTTCAAAAAAAATGCTGGCTGTATGCATGCGATATGCAAACACAACACTTGAAGCAGAAGATATACTGCAGAACGGTTTTGTTAATATTTTCACCAAACACCATCTGTATGATGGCAAAGGTTCGCTAGAAGGATGGGTCAAAAGAATCATGATCAATGTCGCTATCGAGACACACCGAAAAAACAAGGGAAAAGCAACAGAGTCGATTGACAGTAACGAGTCGTTGCAACTAACAAGCCACGTTGGCGCGGATCAGACTGCATACAAGGATTTAATGACACTGGTTCAGCAACTGCCTGCAGGCTATAGGACTATTTTCAACCTCTATGCCATAGAAGGGTACTCGCATAAGGAAATTGCAGAAATGATGGAAATCTCAGAAGGGAATTCCAAATCTCAGCTTTCCAGAGCTAGGCAATGGTTACAAAGTAGATTGGTTAAATTAACGTACTAACTCATCATGAAAGAAGAAGACATCGACAAGTTGTTTCAGAACGCTTTTCATGAAGCAGAAGAAACACCAAACAAAACCGTCTGGCAACATATTGAAAAACAGCTGGACGAACACAGTACAGCGGTCCACATTATACCTCGAAGGTATACATGGATTAAATATGCCGCGGCGGCACTCATACTACTGGGTACAACCCTGGTGTTATTAAAAATAAACTATACCTCAGAACTACCTTCTGCAGATAAAGGGACAAACATAACGGCAGAATCGACAAAAGCCAATGCAACAATAACGGAGCCGGTCGAGCCAACAACACCCTTAACTAATGAAAAGAGAGAGAGCGATTACACCAAGCCTAATCTCCCGCGACAAATGGTAGCTACAGAAGGAATACAGTTAGTAAGCAACAAGCCGGGTAGAACAACGCCACCCCAGCGAAAAAACATTGAGCTGGCAACAAATAATCTAGAAGAAACTAAGCCCAGGTTTACAAACATTCAGGATATACAATACGCTGACATCGCAGATATTCCCGTTCGTCAAGTCACAGAAATGGAAGCAATAAAACCGTTGATAGATCTAGATGAGGATATAGAAGGTATGTATGCGCAAGCTCCACATGAAACAGCAAATAAAAGCATAGTAACAACAATACTGAACACCATCTCTGAGAAGCTCGAAATAAGCACCACAAAGGACGTTCGATTCCGTACCGACGAAGAGGGGTCCTTCCGTATTGATATAATTAATTCACTAGTCAGAAACCGTAATAAAAAAAAATAGAACGATGAAAGCATGCACGCTTAAGTATGGACTTTTGGGATTAGTATTCGCCTCTTTGGCACTATCCCCTGCTCGAGGGCAAGAGCATTCTGAACGCCGCCAAAAAGACTTAGATATCAGCATAGGTATCAAAGATGAACCGAACAAAAGCAAATACCCTAGAACATTCGGCGGGTTAACATTCACCCGTATTGATTGGGGATTCTCCCGCATAATGGACGATGGGAAGTTTACTCTTTCGGAAGAAAATGACTTCCTAGCGTATAAAAAAGCATCCAACTTCGGTTTTGACATCCTTCAATTTGGTGTCCGTCTTAACGACAATTTCAAAACCTATCTATCGGCAGGATTCGAGTGGAACTACTTACGTCTGAAGAAAAACATCCTGTTGCAAGAAGACACACAATCGCTATCCTACAAAGAGATAGACCCCAATGAGGTAAACTACAGCAAGAACGTACTTACTTCAACTTACCTCAGACTTCCTCTTTCTGTGGAATGGCGCAGTGCTCAGAACAGCAAGGGAGACCGTGTCAAAGTCGCTTTTGGCGCAATGACAGGGATCTTGTTAAAGGGTAGCCAAAGATTAAAAAGCAAAGAGCAGGGAAAACAAACGTTTAAGGACAATTTTAACCTTGCAAGCTTCCAATACGGACCTTTTGTACGTGTAGGCTATGATTGCCTTGGCATTTTTGCTAAATATTACGTAAACGATGTCTTTGAAAACAGTCCCGACCAAAAAGGTCTGAATAATTTCACATTTGGGCTAACCCTAGGTTTTTAGGCCTTAATCGAAAAATATCACTACTTTTATGCCGAAATCACATTTCGGCATTTTTTATGGCTCATTCTAAATCTTCTTGTCAATATATTCCTTCTGATGTACAAAAAACGGACGTATCTCTAATTCATGGAAGAGATATTAGTAGCGTATTTGAGAGCAAAGAACGCGTAGTAGCAGTAGATCATGTCGATTTTGATATTGAGCAAGGTCAAATAACAGCGATCATAGGCGAGTCTGGCAGTGGCAAAAGCACTTTACTAAAATTAATATATGGCTTACTCGAGCCTTTTTCGGGAGAAGTACGTTATAAAGGCTGGTTGGTCCCCACGCGCAAAGACAAACTCATACCCGGACATGATGCCATGAAGCTTGTCTCTCAGGGTTTTGAAGATTTAAATCTATATGCAAAAGTTTGGGATAATATAGCGTCACAATTACCTAACACCAACCTAGACTACAAAAAGTCAAGAACGGAAGAGATGTTGGTGCGCTTAAAAATAAACCACCTCGCCCAGCAACGGGTTGCAGACCTCAGTGGGGGTGAACGCCAGCGTGTAGCAATAGCACGCGCACTGATCAATGACCCCGAAGTATTATTGATGGATGAACCATTCAATCAAGTAGACGCGGCTTTTAGAGACGATCTGCAGCAAGATATACGGCAGATTGTAGAAGAACTAGGCCTCACAGTGATACTCGTTTCGCACGATCCGGCGGAGGTATTGGCTATGGCAGACAGTCTAATCGTCATGAAAGCAGGAAAGATTGTAGACTTAGGTTCACCAGAGGCACTTTATTATACACCCCAAAATCCTTACACAGCACTCTTACTTGCCAAAAGCAATATACTCTCACCTGAACAAGCAGGGATAATAGGCTTAAAAGTAACGCAACCTATTGCTGTCCACCAGGAATGGATTGAAGTTAATCCTTCTTCCGACAGTACATTATGGATAAAAAACATTCGATTCCGAGGGTTTTACAAAGAGTATGTGATAGGTAATAACGACCTGTCAATACATGCCCTGGTAAGCACGGCATCCCCACTCCCTACGGGGACTCAGGTAAAACTTGATATTAAGAAACATATTACTTTTACAACAACAGGTCAATAGTTTAGATCTGACCCTCGAGCCATTGCAGCATGTCGGCAAACCAGTCGCCTTCTTGCTTTTTATTGATCATACCAAATCCGTGCCCTCCTGTTTCATACCGGTACAAGTGATTCGGCACGTCAAAGCGATCCAATGCCTGCTGGTAGTATAAACTATTAGCTATCGGTACAGCTACATCGTCTTCCGCATGAACGAGATAAGTTACCGGAGTGTTCGCATTGACATTATTTTCATTCGAAAACCTTAGCACGTCAGCGTCATCAAAAACTGGTCCGATCAGGTGCTTTTTCGACCCTTGGTGCGTGACTCCGGCAGTCATGGTAATGACAGGGTACACTAATACCGAAAAGTCAGGTCTCAGATTCGCATCAGGTCCTATTCCAATATAAGAAGTATCAAAATGAGTTGACAAAGTAGATGCTAAATGTCCACCTGCCGAAAATCCTAAAACTCCAACCTGACGTACATCTATACCGTATCTGCTCCCATTTGCACGGATATGAGCAAGAGCCGTCTGTGCGTCTTGTATCGGAGCAATCCGTTTGTCCAACACCTGGCTATCAACAGGCAACCTATACCGCAGAACGAAAGAAGCATAGCCAAGAGCCTGCAAGCGCTTCGCGACGTCATGTCCTTCATGTCCCATCGCTACACGTGCATACCCACCCCCTGGAATAATTAGAAATACTTTGGACTGTGATTGCGTCGCTGGCTTATAAAAATATAATTCGGGAATATTATCCCCTAAATCTACCCCTTCTCTTAAATTCAAAATCCCATTCGGATAGAACGGGACCTTCTCTTGTCCCATCGCAAGACCAATCATTGTTACTAGAAAAAATATGAATACACAATTGCGCCACATTATCGAAAAACCTTATTGATTCACGACTATCATCAAGCTTAAGTCCTTATAAGGAATATTAAACTTATCCGCCATGTCTTTGTTTGTCAGGCTCCCTTGGTATAGGTACACCGCATTGCGCACACCGGCATGGCCCCAAATCAAATTACTCACCCCTCCATAGTCCGCAATCTGCAAAAGAATAGGTGTAAATATATTGGTCATGGCATACGTTGCTGTACGCGCTACCCGGGATGCTATATTCG
>JAITLW010000359.1 GCA_031277715.1 Sphingobacterium sp.
GGCTTACAGGGGCAGACAAACAACGAAGCTCTTGTTTTTCAGGATATAGATGAGCTGGATAATATCGATTTACCGCCCTCTTTTACATTATACAGCCAGACGACCAAAAGCGTAGACAAGTTTTATGCTATAAAGAAGGAACTTATTGAGCGGGGGTACGAAGTAAAAGCTAATGATACCATTTGCCGTCAGGTTTCTAATCGATATGAAGATTTAGGAGATTTCGCAAAACAGTACGACCGTGTCGTTTTTGTCTCCGGCAAGAAATCTTCTAATGGAAAAGTTCTTTATGACGTTTGTAAAGCTGCTAATCCGAATTCCTATTTTATATCTGAAGTTGAAGAGTTGGATATTTCTTTGTTTAAAGAAGGCGAAGCTATAGGTATCTGTGGTGCGACTTCTACCCCAATGTGGCTAATGAAGGAGATAAAAACTACGCTCGAAAACCTATAGGTAGGTCATGTGATTTTCATATTAGACCGATTCCCACAGCTTAATCTATTTTTTTGTATAATTTTGTCTTAATGAACAAAAAGGCTAAAAAAGGTGTTTTGTTGGTACAGTTAGGTACACCCGACGCACCTGCTACCGCTGAAGTAAAAAGATACCTTACCGAATTTTTGATGGATGGACGAGTAATGGATATTCCGTACTGGAGTCGAACCTTACTTGTGAAAGGCATCATCGTGCCTCAACGATCGGCACAATCTGCTGCCACCTATAAAACCATATGGGATGAGAGCACAGGTTCACCATTGATGTACTATAGTCTATTGCAGAAGGAAATGCTTCAAGAGCAGTTAGGCGATGAATATCACGTGGAGCTAGCTATGCGTTATCAAAATCCATCAATCGAAGCAGCCCTGCAAAAGATGGAGGGAATGTTATTGGATTCTATTAAGGTTGTGCCTTTGTTTCCGCAATATGCATCTGCAACTACTGGCTCGGTAATTGAGAAGGTAATGGAGGTTATGCGTAAATGGCAATATATACCCAGCGTGTCTTTTGTGAACAGTTATTGCGAAGATGAAGATATGGTTGCTGTATTTGCGGAGAACGGCAGAAAGCACCCTATCGAGGAATTTGACCATATTTTGTTCAGTTATCATGGACTTCCTGTACGCCAACTTGGTAAGGTTGATCCTTCTGGAGAACTGCACTGTCCGGATAGCGGTTGCGATACCTGCAAGGCAGAACTTAATTCATTTTGTTACCTGTCACAATGTTATGCTACAACTAGGGCAATATCGACTGAATTGGGACTTTCTCCGGATAAATTTACCGTTTGTTTCCAATCCAGACTTGGTAAAACACCTTGGATACAGCCTTATACCTCCGATGTATTGCACGATCTGGCTCAAAAGGGAGTAAAAAAACTTTTGGTATTTAGTCCTGCTTTTGTTGCAGACTGTATCGAGACACTGGATGAGATACAGGTCGAGTATGCCGATGAATTTAAAGCATTAGGGGGAGAGGAAGTTGTTATGGTCGAGAGCCTTAACGATAATCCGAGATGGATTAATTCCCTTAAGAAGCTCGTACTCTCAAATTGATATAAACTATGTTGATTTTCAACGCTATTTTTTTATCCGTATTAGATTTTTACATATTTTTCGCACTCCGCGCCACTAAAATATCCTTTGTAAAGAAAAAATGGTTTGCTGTCGCTTGGTGGTTTTACTCGATTAGCCTCTTGGCGGGAGTAATGATTGCATTCAAGTTCAACATTCCGTTGATGTACCGCTCTATTATACTGGTCGCCTTTTTCATGACTGCCGTTAGTAAGTTTATATACGTTGTCGTATTGCTGATTGACGATATACGGAGAGGGGGCGTCTGGGTGTCTAGACTTTTTACATCTAGAAAAGGAAAGACATTGGAGGAGCGGGTGGAAGAGTTAGAAAAGCCACTTCCCGAAAAAGCGAAAAACGGCATTAGCCGATCTGATTTTTTACTCAAATCGGGAGTTGTAGTTGCGTCCCTGCCAATCTTTCCTTTAGCTTGGGGTGTTATATCCAGCGCTTATGATTATCGTATCAGACGGCAACGCTTAGTACTACCAAATCTTCCAAAGGCTTTTCACGGCTTTAAAATAGCTCAAATTTCGGATGTACACTCTGGCTCTTTCTATAACCAGAAAGCGGTGTTAGGCGGAGTGGAGATGTTGCTTGGTGAGAAGCCGGATGCGATCTTTTTTACTGGCGATTTGGTGAATAATGTGGCTTCGGAGATGAGAGACTACCAGGATATTTTTTCCAAGCTACATGCCGAATTTGGGGTTTATTCTACACTTGGAAATCATGATTACGGTGATTATTATTACGGTAAGGAAGACAGTCCGGCAAAGCGTAAAAACTTAAAAGACATCATCGATGTCCATAAGGTAATGGGCTGGGATCTCTTGATGGACGAAAATAGAGTGATCAAAGTGGATAATGAAGAGCTTTCCATTGTTGGTGTACAGAATTGGGGGACAGGACGTTTTCCTAAAAAAGGTGATTTGAGTAAAGCATTGATGGGCACGGAAGACAAAGCGGTCAAATTGCTATTGTCACATGATCCATCGCATTGGCGAGCTCAGGTGCTCGATACAGATGTAGACGTTATGTTTGCAGGTCATACACATGGTATGCAGTTTGGAGTTAGGGGAGAGCACTTTCAATGGAGCCCCGCAAAATATATCTATAAAGAGTGGGCAGGTCTATACCAAGAAGGTCCGAAGAAACTTTACGTTAATACAGGCTACGGATTCTTGGGCTATCCCGGTAGAGTGGGGATATTGCCTGAGATTACAATCTTTGAATTGGTAACCTCATAATACAAATAAAGCCTGTGGATATCCACAGGCTTTATTTGTATTAGTGCGATAGAATCTCTACAATCCGAGTGAGGTTGTCGTTGATTTTATCAATATGTTTTATCGCTTTTCCGAATGGAGTAAATTGAATCTGTCCACAGATCAATCCGGCCATCTCTCCACGGCGTCCTTCCAATAAGCCTTCGACAGCCGCCACACCTAGTCTACTGGCTAGTACGCGGTCCATACAAGATGGTTTTCCACCACGTTGGATATGTCCTAGGATAGATACCCGAACATCATAGTGAGGGAAGCTTTCTTTTATTTTTTCGGCTACGACCAAGCCTCCTTCATCGTCCCCTTCAGCGACGATAATAATTCGGGAAGACTTGTTTTTTCGTGTTTGGTCGAGGCGTTTCATGATCGCTTGGTAGTCTACCGTTAATTCTGGTATCAGAACTGCCTCTGCCCCTGTACTGATCCCGGAACGAAGTGCGATAAGCCCGGAGTCACGCCCCATTACCTCGACAACAAACAGTCGGTCATGGGATTCTGCAGTATCTCTAATCTTATCTACAGCATCGACAACGGTATTGATTGCGGTGTCATACCCGATCGTAAAATCAGTTCCAGCCAAGTCATTGTCGATTGTGCCGGGGATACCTACGATTGGAATATCAAATTCTTCAATAAATTTGGATGCCCCCGTAAAAGTACCATCACCACCAATAACTACTAAACCATTAACGCCCAGTTTTTTTATATTGTCGTAAGCTTTTTTACGTCCTTCGACCGATTTAAACTCTTCACTTCGCGCTGTTTTCAGGATAGTGCCTCCCCGTTGGATAATATTTGCCACCGATTTGGCATCCATAGGGATTATTTCTCCATTGACCAATCCATCATAACCACGGCGGACTCCAAACATGTTAGCCCCATGGTATATACCTGCTCGAATTACAGCACGTATTGCAGCATTCATGCCTGGAGAATCACCTCCCGATGTTAAAACAGCTATATTCTTAATTTCACTCATATGTTCAAACCTAGATAAATTTATTTTCAAGTGCAAAATAAATGTGAGTTGCACTTAAATACATTCGTATACTGATATGCTTCGGAATTGAAGCCTATATTATACAAAAATAACAACATTTGTTGTCAAATGTTGTTATTTTTACATTAAAAGTATGCTTGGTTTACTTCGCTTTGAATGCGTCTATACCAGACTGTAGGAATGCTCCATACTTCTCGATATCATAGATTGCACCACTGGTAGGTACCAATAGCTCACCTTCATTGTCCAAAAGTGCGTACAAAGG
>JAITLW010000268.1 GCA_031277715.1 Sphingobacterium sp.
CTTTCTATCTGTGGATAAGCAACAGAGGTATCCGGTGCTATCGTCAAGGCGGTCTCCAGGGCAGGTAAAAAGAAGGTTTCCGCGTTCGTCAAAGCAGAGGTCGTTTGGCATTTTTAAAGGCTCTCCGTCGACTGAATCGGCAATGGTGCTGTGCCGCTGTTGTATAGGGTCGTATTGGCGAATCGAATTTTGTTGGGAATCACAGAACCAAATGATGCCATCTTGGTCTATCGCTATCCCGTTGGGGTGTCCGCCAACATAAATACGCTGATACTCTCCGTTGATGTAATGGATGAGGTTTCCGGCTTCTTTTTCCACCAGCCAGATGCCTCCATTGCTGTCAAAAGCAGGGCCTTCCGGAAAGTCTAAGTTGTTGATCAGTTCTGTTGTCATGTTTTGTAAATATACTTTTTCTTCCTGTGAAGTGTGTATTGCTATTATTTTTTCGGTCGTGTAATATTATTTCAAAAAACATTTTAAATGTATACATTATTATTGTATTTTAGTATACATTAAATAACTGGTTATAGATACGCTTCTCTGCTGAGCAGGGAGGTTCAATTATAAAGTAACAGCAAAAATTATATTAAGGCATGCAAGGAAATGAAAGATCTGCCGCTATCCTGCGGGAGAATGCAAAATGGATACCTGGAGGTGTGGTATCGTTGAATAGGAAGTCAGATCCAAATATCTGTTTCGTCAAAGGGAATGGTAGCCAGGTAGAGGATGCCGATGGTAACCGTTATATCGACTATCAAGCGGGGTTCGCAGCTTCCTTTTTGGGGCATAATGATGCGGATGTCAATGCTGCAGTGTTGCGGACTATTGAGCAACAGCAGGTTTTGATGGGAGCGGGGCCTACTTTGCTGGAGGGTGAGTTTGCTCAGTTGTTTTGTGCGTCAGTTCCGAATGCGGAAAGTATACAGGTGACTACAACAGGTTCGGAAGCTACTTATCATGCATTGCGTATTGCACGTGCGGTGACGGGGAGGGATCATATCATTGTTATGCAGGGAGGCTATAATGGCTGGCATAATGATGTGGCCTGTAACGTAATCAGTCAAAAGGCAGATGTGGGACCATTTAACAGTCCGGGAGAATATCCTTTTGACGGCTTAAGCGCTGGTGTACCTAAAAGCCATAGTGATCTTGTCCATGTTGTAAACTATAATGATCTGGATAGTGTACGTTATATTGCTGACAAATACCCGGTAGCCGGTATTTTATTGGAGCCTATATTACAGAATGTAGGAATCGTGAAGCCACAGACAGGATATCTGGAAGGGCTTCGGGAGCTGGCTGATGAAAAAGGGTTCTTGTTGATATTTGATGAAGTAAAGACTGGTTTCAGGCATGCTTTGGGCGGTTATCAATCGATATGTGGCGTAGTTCCTGATCTCTCTACTTTTGGAAAGGCGGTAGCTAATGGGTATCCATTGGGCGTTATAGCAGGTAAAAAGAAATATATGGATTACTTTGTCGATCCTGATAAATCCAAGAGAGTGATGATCGCAGGTACGTTCAATGCATTCCCTTTGACTACAGCGGCGGCTATAGCAACGCTGAAGAAACTTTCTAGTGCAGAATATCAGGTATATAAGCATGTAGAGCGTTTAGGTGCACTTTTGGAGCAGGGGTATAATGAAATCTTTCCTAAATTAGGAGTGCCGTTTTATGTCGCTCGTCAGGGATCAGCATTCTGTACTTACTTTATGGACCATGCTCCTGTTCATTATCATGATATTTTAGATAATCATGATTTTGATCTGGATATAAAGTACCGTAAGAATCTAATCAAGGAGGGGATTTTTAATTTCCCTGCAGCAATAAAACAGGGAAGTATCTCCTTTGCGCACAGTGAGGATGATATTGTGAAAACGTTGGAAGCAACAGAACGGGTGGTTAAAAGTCTGTAAACCCGATAGAATTATACAAGGATGTAGCATTGGGCATTGGAATTGAAGATTGGTCTAGTGCTACATCCAATAAGGTGTGATAAGCCTTAATAAAATACATTGATCTGCATTTGGCGGGTCGATACCCAAATAAACCGAGTGTATTGTGCTAATGGATATTCGTTACGCTGATATACTTTTGATGATTTTTGCCCTTTAAAATATTGTGTTCTGCTGAAACATTCATGTTAAGGAGAATAGAGGTAGATGGAGCATGCCGTTCTGATGGATAGACTTTTAAGAAGTTTGTTGTGAAGGACTGGGCAAGTTAATGACAGTTAGAAAATAAGTAAACCGTATATGAAAATAACCGCTATTGAAACCTATGTGTGCCATGCGCGCATGAGGAATTGGATCTTTGTCAAAGTTGTTACGGACCAACCGGGACTGTGGGGGTGGGGTGAAGCTACGCTAGAGTGGCATACGCAGAGTGTGGTAGGTGCGATTAAGGATATATCGCAATTGTTGGTCGGTGAAGATCCCCGTCGTATCGAGCACCTATGGCAGATGATGTATAGACAGCACTTCTGGCATGGCAATGGGATTGTTAGAGGAACGGCAATCAGCGGTATAGATATCGCACTATGGGATATCCTAGGGAAGATACATAATGTGCCTTGTCATGAGCTTTGGGGAGGGCGCGTGCGGGACTACATACGCCTTTATTGCCATTTGGGCGGTGGGCGTATGGAAGATTTTTATGAAACGGCTCCAGATGACGCAAAACGTTTTGGAGATCTTGCATTGAAAGCAGTGGACGAGGGTTTTACTGCGTTTAAGTCTATGGCAGTTCCGGAGACTATGTCTTTGGAAGGACTGCGTCCGGTCAAGTATGCTGAGGCTTGTGTACGTGCTATGCGCGATGCCGTAGGAGATGATATCGATATTATGGTTGACTGTCATGCGCGTCCTAGTCCACGTATGGGAATGTTGTTTGCTAAAGCCTTAGAACCTTATGGATTATATTTCTTTGAGGAACCATGCTGGCCGGAGAGTATGGAAGATATCGCACTGATACAGCGGGCAGTACAGACGCCTATCGCCTCAGGCGAACGGTTGGTCGGATTGCATGCATTCCGTGATATGTTGGAGAAAAGGGCGGTGAGCGTAATCCAACCGGACATTACCCATTGTGGTGGACTGTCGGAAGCCCGGAAGATAGCAGCTTTGGCGGACGCATACCGCGTGTCGATGGCACCGCATAATCCGCAGGGTCCTGTAAGTACAGCCGCGTCTATAGAGCTAGGCTTTGCTACACCTTCTTATATAATCTGTGAGAGTGTTCATAAGGATGTAGAATGGAGACAGGATGTGGTATCGGAAGGATTTACAGTGCAGGAGAAAGGAAGGATTGTTTTACCGAATAGCCGACCGGGATTAGGTATTGAAATTAATGAAGAAGAGGTTAAAAAACATCCTTTTCAGCAGGAAATACTGCAACGGACATTCTATAAAGATGGTAGTATAGGGGACTGGTAAACAGAAATAACGATGGGTGAATTTGATAAGAAAGTGGTATTAATCAGTGGAGGTCTAGGAGATATTGGTAAAGCAATAGCCCAGGCTTTCCTGGATAAAGGAGCAATCGTAGCGATATCAGATCGTTTTTCTCCAGAGATTGCAGCAGAAAGACAGCCACTGTTGAATAACGAGTCTGTGGATATACATTATGCGCAGGTAGATGTTTCTCAGGGAGAACAGGTCGCAAGCTGGATAGCAGCTGTAAGGGAACAGTTTGGAGTTATTAGCATTGGAATCGCTAATGCCGCAAATGTGACGTTAAAGAGCTATAAGGAGCTCTCGGATTCGGAATGGCGAAGCGAAATGAATGTGAACCTAGATGGAGCTTTCTATATGGCCAATGGCTGTGCTAAGCATTTTATTGAAGACGCTGTTGCGGGAAATATCATCTTTTTGGGAAGTTGGGCTGGACATGCTGTCCATGCTAACTTGCCTGCCTACAGTGTTTCTAAGGCAGCTGTCCGCATGTTATGTCAAAGTATGGCTTTGGAATATGCTGCCCATGGTATCCGTGTCAATGAGATAGCCCCGGGTTATGTGAATGCGGGCCTGAGTAAGGTGGTATGGGCCGAAAATCCGGATTTGCAACAGCAGGCCGCTTCAGTCGTTCCGCTTGGCGGAATTTTAGAAGCGGATGAGATAGCCCAACAGGTGCTATGGATGTGCGCACCGCAATCTAAACATTTGACAGGGGCTTCTATCATACTGGATGGTGGCCTTTCACTGGTAAGACCTTAACAGTATGGAAGCAAAGAACGCATTACAGGATGTAAATAGTAATTTTGGTGGACAGTTCGGCTTGGCAATGCGCGATATAACACCACCTATTGGTATTTATTCGCGCAATTGGGGCGCCTCTTCTTTTGATCAGGCAGTAGCGGTTCATCAACCATTATTGATGCATTGTTTGTGTATGGTCAGTAGCGGTAACCGCACTGTTCTGCTGACAGCTGACCTCGGCTGGTGGAAGAATGCTGATGACGAACGAAAGATCAGGCTTTCCCTGTTGAAGTATTTTCAACTCGAAGAAAGCCAATTGATATTTGCGCTGTCGCATACCCACGCGGGGCCTAGTATCTGCTCGACCGATGTAAATCTGCCTGGTGGCGATCTGATTCCGGCATATCTTGAATTTATACAGAACAAAGCAATTGAATGTATCGAAGAGGGATTTAGCAAGCTCTTTGAGGGGAGTATGAGCTGGAGCTATGGTGTGTGTGATCTAGCGTGTAATCGGGATCTATCGGTGGATGGTGACTATTTGATTGGCTTCAATCCTCTTGGGAGGCCTGATGATACGTTATTGGTGGGCCAGATTAGGAATGATAAAGGGGAACTGCAAGCAGTTCTTTGTAACTACGCTTGTCATCCAACCAGCTTTGCTTATGAGAATGACCTTATTTCCGCGGATTATGTCGGTGAGATGCGTAATACTGTAGAGCGGGAAGTTGGGGTGCCCTGTTTATTTATGCAGGGAGCATCTGGGGATTTGGCTCCCAAAAAACAATATGTAAAGGAGCCTGCTTACGTAGAAGCAAATGGTAGGCAACTGGGGTATGCTGTATTATCAACCCTGACGCAGATGGGGATGGCGGGTGAGAATTGGGCGTTTGACAGACCGTTGATTTCCGGCGCGCCTTTGGCCTGTTGGAAAGAGAAAGAAGTTCCTTTGAATCGAAATTTGAAGCCACGGTTGATTAATATCGAAGTTCCGTACAAAAAGCTACCCAGTTTGGAATCTATACTCGAAGAGTATGAAGCCTGTACAGACCGGGTACTAAAGGACCGTCTGTGGCGCAAATATAATACGCGTAAGTCTATCGGAGACAAACAGCAGGCCTCGATACCTGTGTGGTTGTGGAAATGGGGCAATGCCATTATTGTGGCACAGGCAAATGAAGCATATTCTTTGTTTCAGAAAGCAGTTCGGGAATGCTTCCCGAATCATTGCATTGCGTTTGTCAATATTGCAAACGGTTATGTTGGATATCTAGCCCCCAAGGATTTGTATGATAAGGATATCTATGCGGTATGGCAAAGTCCTTATGCTAAAGGAAGCTTGGAAATATTGATTGAAGAAACGAAGATTGGAATTACAAAACTTTTGAAAGATGAAGCTTGATTGGATTGATATTGTCATTTTCGCGGTATATATTATCGGTATTGTAGCCTTGGGACTTTATGCCTCGAGGAAAGGCTCGGCTTCTAAAAGGGATTATTTTCTTGCTGGTGACAAATTACCCTGGTGGATGATAGGTGGAAGTATTATTGCCGCGAATATCAGTAGTCATCACCTTGTGGGAGCGATGGGAGCAGCCTATGACCGTGGATTTGTTGCAATTACCTTAGAATGGGGTGCGATTTTGATCGGGTTTAATGCGTTGCTTTGGATATTTTTGCCGTTTTATATACGCAATGGTTTCTATACAGTACCCGAATATCTAGAGAAACGCTATGGAGGTGCTACGCGGGTTTTGTATGCAATATTGATATTGTTCACTTATGTGTTTGTAGAGATAGGTGCAGTGCTTTATCTTGGTGGTCTCTCGCTACACGCTTTATTTGGTATACCTATACTGTATAGTATTTTTGGGATGGCTATCCTGACGGGAGTGTACACTGTACTGGGCGGATTGAAAGCGGTGATCTGGACGGAGATGGTTCAGTTGGTTATTCTCGTGTTGGGCGGAGTGATATTGACCTTTGCAACGATCAATGCAGCTGGTGGATTTGAAGCTGTCACGGAGTCTACTAAGGACTGGAAAATGTTTTACCCTGCGACTGACCCCGATTTTCCCTGGACCATGTATTTAGGCGGTTTGCTTTGTATATCGGTGTTTTATTGTGCTACGAATCAGTTTATTGTACAGCGTGTATTGGCCGCTAAAAATGAATGGCATGGTAAGATGGGGGTTATTTTCGGTGATTATCTAAAGTTTTTGGTACCGTTGATTATAACGATACCTGCGCTTGTAGCTCCGAAGTTCCTGCCAAAATTGGATCAGCC
>JAITLW010000374.1 GCA_031277715.1 Sphingobacterium sp.
GGAATAGTTGGAGTCGTCGTAGGTGTAAAATTTACGGTTGAGAACGACAATGGGCGCATTATATCCTAGTTTATTGCTTCGCATCAATTGTATATCTCCCTGTATGGTTCTTTTGCTCACCCCACTATGTATACCTTCAAACTCATAAAGCCCATCGGAAACCCGTTCTATCAAGTCTTCCAGTGTCCATTTGCGGTGGGTCTGTCGAAGACAGCCGTCAATTATTTTGTATCGAATAAGCGCGAGTTTATTAGCTGCCATAAGGTGTGATAAGAGAAATATGTACAGTGTAAATATAGTGTATTTATTTTACTGCGCATTCTATTTGCGTAATATCGTCTTTTTCTTTTCTTGTTGTTTTTTATAGTGTCTGATAAACAGTTTTTTATGTTATTTTTTAAAATATTTTTTAATACGCATAACTGTTGCGTAGTGGAGGCTGCACCTTTGTAATGTCGGTAACGACGATTGTTCTTTGATTAAAAATAGCGTCAAGCTTTAAGATATGTGCATAACGCACAAAGAAGCCTTTAATATCGTATAGGATGCCCTGGTCTCCTGTTTCTGAATAGCAGGATAGTGTTGGTTCAATAGAATACAATATACTGGCAAAGTATACGGTTTAGGGGGAGTAGTTGCGCATTGCGCAACCACAACGTTGTATGTCGCAGGTTCGAATCCTGCTTCCGATTCGTCGGAATAGTTCAGCCTGGTAGAACAGCAACTCATCAAACGTGGGTTCGAATCCCACTTCTGCGGAAGTAGAATAGCATAGTGGTCGAATGCACAGAATTTAGGGATTCTGCTTTGATTAAGTTTAGACTTTCTTTCAAAAAGTCTTCATTAAAGCTTTTCGTCTTTTGTTCGGTTGTATTTGTTTTTTAGGAGAGTTGGGGGCAGTATTACTGATTCTTGCTCGAATAAGGGATGGGTAGAACAATCGTAACCATACTCTGCAACTCAGGACAGGTGTCTTGGCGCTGTGATCATAGGAATAGTTTTATAGCCTATGAGAATAGGACTAAAATACTCCTCCTGGGTTCCGTTTGGTAGCGATGGACAGAACACGAAAAGCTTATTAAATAATTTGTAAACAGCATTAAAAAGAAATATCATGAAAAGAGTAACAGTAAATGTAAATCAGGTGGGCATAGTTGTTAAGCATAATTTGGCAGTGCGTGTGCTGACAGAAGGAAAGTATTGGTTGGGTTTTGGAGAAAAATTGGAATCCTATGATCTGTCTAAACCATTTCATACCAGTCATGACGTCGATGTCTTACTGCAAATCGAAGGTTTCTCTGCTGTTGTAGAAGTAGTCGATATTGCTGACGATGAATTGGGGTTGGTTTTTGTGAACAATAATTTTAATAAAGTACTTGCATCTGGACGTCATATCTTTTGGAAGGGCTTGCAATCGTATCGTATACAGATTGAGAATATTTCGGGTATTGCTATTTCGGAGATGGTATCGCGTCAACTTTTGGAAAAGCAGACATTGGCTTACTATGTACGTCAATATAAGATCGAAGCGTATGAAAAAGGTGTGTTGTTTGTAGATGGGGCTTTTGTAAAGCTATTGGAAGCCGGTACTTATTATTGGTGGAAGAATGCTACAAGTATTGCTGTGGGTAAGGTAGATGTACGTGTGACTACCCTAGAGATTACGGGACAAGAGATTTTGACGAAGGATAAAGCACAGCTAAGGATTAATTTCTCCGTACAATACCAGGTTAATTCGATTGAGCGGGCTTTGGTAGAAAATAAGGATTTTGAAAAGCAATTGTATTCGTCGATGCAGTTGGTGTTACGCCGCTATATTGGACAGATGACGCTGGATGAATTAATGGAAAATAAAGTAGAGATTTCCCAATATGTCATTGAGGCGACAGCGGATGACGCCGACGGTTTGGGGGTACGATTGTTGACGGGCGGGCTTAAGGATATTATCTTACCAGGTGATGTGCGAGAAATCATGAACCAGGTCTTGATTGCAGAGAAGCGTGCACAGGCTAATGTAATCATGCGACGAGAGGAAACAGCCTCTACGAGAAGCTTGTTGAATACAGCAAAGCTAATGGAGGAGAACACCATGCTGTTCAAGTTGAAGGAGATGGAGTATGTGGAGAAGATAGCAGAGAAGATTAACAGTATCTCGGTAGCTGGAAATGGTCAGATTGTCGATCAATTAAAACAGTTGTTCGTTAAGTAGGGGGTATTGTAGGAAAAAATAGAGGTAAGTTGTGTTTTGGTGAGGAAGGAAACAGTTACAAGTTGTTTTAAAGGTAACACTTGTCTAATTTTAACAGGAAATGGAAAATAAGAGAATCAATGGTAATGATTTATTGGCAATAGGCTATAAAGAAAACCATGCAATGGGTGTAGCATTAAAGATTAATAAGAGACGATTAGGATTTACACGTGAGCAGATGCTGACGAATTTTAAAGCGGTATTAGCGGATCCAAGCGACTTTTTGACAGATGACGTATTCAGACCATTGGCAGAAGTGTTGTTGCAGTTAGATACCATTATGGAGGAATGTATTCCATTACGTGATGAATCCATAGCCTATAGGGTGTTTGGGGAAGAGCATATCGAAGCAGGAGCTAGAAAACAAATGGATATAGCAATGAGATTGCCGGTTGCGGTTACGGGTGCGCTTATGCCAGACGCTCATCAGGGATATGGGTTACCAATTGGTGGAGTATTGGCTACTGATAATGCAGTGATACCATATGGGGGAGGGGTAGATATCGGGTGCCGTATGGCTTTATCCGTATTTGATATCCCTGCGGCTTATATCGATGAGCATGAAGATAAATTGGAGGAATTGATTATGAAGCATACTCGTTTTGGAGCTGGTAACGGATATCTGAAGCACGAACGTGTCGATCATGAAGTGTTAGATAGCTCCGTGTTTGAGTCCAATGCTTTTGTTCGGGCCTTGAAAGATAAGGCTTGGACGCAATTAGGTTCTTCGGGCGGGGGGAATCACTTCGTTGAATTTGGAGTAATGGAGTTTGCGGATTCAGATACTGCTTTAGGGGTAGCAAAAGGGAAATATCTAGCGCTGTTGACACATTCTGGATCACGAGGGTTAGGTGCGACTATTGCAGGTCATTATACAAAACTAGCAAAACAATTGTGCAAGCTTCCCTATCAGGCAGAGAATCTAGCCTATCTTGATTTGAATTCGGCAGAGGGGCAAGAGTACTGGTTGGCTATGAACCTGGCAGGAGATTATGCTTCTGCTTGTCATGAGGTAATCCACGATAAGATTAGACTTGCATTGGGAGCAGCTCTTTTGACGAAGATTGAGAACCACCATAATTTTGCTTGGAAAGAACAGTATAATGGGGCAGAAGTAATTGTACACCGTAAAGGGGCAACGCCAGCAGGTAAAGGTGTAATGGGAATTATTCCGGGCTCTATGGCTACTCCCGGTTTTTTAGTCCGCGGTAAGGGTGAAGTGGCTGCTGTTAACTCTGCTTCTCATGGTGCCGGACGATTGATGAGTCGTACACAGGCTATTAAGACGTTGTCTGTGGCAGAATTGAAGATGATGCTGGCTGATAATGGGGTACGCTTGTTAGGAGCGGGAATGGATGAAGCGCCAATGGCTTACAAAGATATCCATACTGTGATGGCCGCTCAAACTGGATTGGTGGATGTGGTAGCTACTTTTTTACCTCGGATTGTCCGTATGGCAGACGATGGGTCTAGAGAAGATTAGGGTATTCAATATACCTTATAAAATAAGGGTTGCAACTCATTGCAACCCTTTTCCAGAAAATTGATATAGGTATAAAGTTATTTTATTTAAGCTGTATTTTTACAAATCCAGTTAGCGTTCCACCTTCTTTTACTTCGAATGATTTCGTAGCGGTATTGGTAGAGTAATTGTATTCATAGTAAGCGTTTGTTCCAGCAGATGCAGCTCCCCTTAGCAGGACTTTATCATCTATTTCAACTACTGCTAGTGCAGCGCCTGGGTTTACTCCAACAGGTATACCGTTAATCTCTTTAAACTCTTTTTGATTGACATTGACCGAGTAGAACTTCCAGATATCTTTGCTGTTTATATTTCCAGTTGACCCTCCAGTTAACGGATCTGTATTTAAGACGAGAATTAGCTGGCCGTTTTTAGCATGCACACCAACAAACTTGCCATCATCTGCTGCTCTAAAATCGGAGAAGCGGAGTGTCCAGTCCTTGTCAATATCTGTCTCATTAGCTTTTATACGAACTATTTTTGATTTTCCTCCAAGTCCTTGTGCATGCGTTCCCTGTGTTACAATGTAAAGATCTCCGTTGGTGTCAAAGTCGTACATTGGGTTGTCGTTGATATAAGCAATACCTCCTGCATTTTCGATTTTTATCGTTTTTTCGTGTTTACCTGTAGCGATGTCTATAACGGCGATATAGATGTCTGGGAAATAATCATCGAAAAAGCCGGCTTGTTTTGCTGCGGTCTTTCCATAGGTAATATTCGCAAATAATTTCCCTCCTTTTATTGCCAGAAACTTTTGGCCTATTGCTTTGAACTTGATGCCTTCGGCATCGTTTTGTTTTATGTTTTCATTCACCGCTTGGGCGAGTTCTATGGAACCCGTATTTCTCATCTCAGCAGGGCTGAATTTTTGAATATTCAAAGGTTCTGCGGCATCCCAATAAAAGCCGGAAGTCTCGTTTTGTATCACAAAGTTTCCTGTTCCAAAATATTTTGCTGCTTCTGTTGTGTTTTTGGAAGAAATGAATTTTCCAACAGTTACTTTCCCATTAGGAGCTACTTCTATTTTTTCGATACCTTGAGCGGCATCGTTACTGCGGACCATCTTAAAGATCCAATTGCCATAAGGTCTCCAGCCCGCCATACCGTATATTCCTTGGAGTGAATTCTCTCCTGTTACATTGGAAATGGTTCCACTAGGATACTGATCGAATGCTGATATGTAGCCACCTCCATTCGGTTGGTTGCGATCAGTGACCGTCATCAGGACATATTTAGATTTTGCCTGCCCTCCTGGATCTGGCTCAGATGTCTTGTCACTTTTGCAGGCACCAAAGAACAGACTGCTGGATAATAGTCCCAATATGAGTTTTAAACTGATTTTATTCATGGTATTAACTTTTGATTGATTTTATATAATAATTTATTTTAAAATGCCAGCTGCGTCCAGGGCGCTGTATTTTATAGTAATCGTATAATTTAGAGTCCATTAGATTCTTGACTTCGGCACTTAGTGACCATCTTGAAGAAGGAAATACGTAATTGAATCCAACATTCATTAGGCTCTGATCAGGAACTAAGTCTTTTGTGTCGACTTGGGAGCTACCTGTAAGTCCCAAAAAGCCATCCGCTTCTTTGTCTTTCGGAATATGGACTAGATAAAACTCACGGATGAAGTTATAATGGATATAAGGTTTGATTGCATCATTTTTAGTGAATACATTTTGGAAATTAGCTTTCAAGCCAATATTGCTAAAAAAATATGGGGTATTGGTAAGACGAGTACCCTCGATCCATTTATATAATGGTACACCGATGTCTACCATCCGGATATCCTGCCAGGTCGCATTTCCTGTAACTTCAAAATTCTTGAACACCTTATAGGAGAGGTCTATATCAAAACCATAGCCTTGTATGCTGTCTAGATTCTTGTACTGTGAGAATGGAGACTGTATAGGTGTCAAGAGTATCATCCCTTTGGTGCGGCGGTAGAAGGTTCCTACTTCTGCCGCAAAGTTATTTGTAGCGTAGCGATAACCTAAGTTGGCATTAAAACTCCGCTCTGGTTTGAGGTCAAAATTAGGAGCCCTGGTATCATTATCCCCAAACAATTCCTCTTGGAGGGGGAGGCGATTGGTCAGCTCGACGGAAGCTCTTATGAAGCTCTTATTATTGATCTGATATTTGACTGCGTTTCCAAATCCCCAACTTTGATCGGATACCGATTTGTACTTATTTATGTCGGTGTCATTGTTTAAGAAAGCATTGATTCCTTTCGATGTAAAAGAAAAATGTTTAATAAACAGTTGGTTCGTTAATTTTTTGTTGAACCAATTGGATTCCCAAGATAATCCCAATATTGATTTTTGATAGGTAGCCTCTTTGCTCAATATATCTATATCAGTCCCTGTGAAGCGGAATCCTAGGGGATCACTCCCTTGGCGTGTATTACGATTGAGGATAAAGTTGGCATGAATCTGATGTTGCGGGGCGATATGGAAAGATAGTGCCGTTCTGTTAATTATATTTTTATAATCTATGCTCGCTAAAGAAGGGTTTGGACTTTCTCCAACGGAGGTTCCTGGTGTAAATTTGCCATACCAGTCAAAAGTGCCTTTTACGGTGTCGGTTCTGTGGCGATTAGTACTACTGTAGGAAACAAATTGGTCTAAGTCGATGCGGTCATCCCAAAATGATTTTTTATAACGGATAGAAGGAACAATCCCTTTGTTGTTGAGTTTGATTGCGCCATAGGGATTCGTCATTAACGCGGGGTGCTGGGATTGTCTGTCTATTTGGTAAAGAGCTATGGACAAGCGTAATTCATCAGCCCATTTTTTGTTTTTAATACCCGCATAAGCTTCTGTAAAATAGTGTTTGTAAGCGTTATGAAAGAGTTTTACCCGTGCTGGT
Organism: Sphingobacterium sp.; assembly: GCA_031277715.1. GTDB lineage: Bacteria > Bacteroidota > Bacteroidia > Sphingobacteriales > Sphingobacteriaceae > Sphingobacterium. Next base: position 6,642 of record JAITLW010000374.1, read on the forward strand.
TTTAGATTTGCATTCTCGTCTACAGTCTCGATATCAACCTTGTAGTCGTTGTCAGAATAATTAACAAAAGCATCTATGCCAGCAAACCAATTGTTCCGAAACTGTTGCTGTCCCGACAGATTGATTAGGTGGGTGTTAAATGAGCCTACCTCATAAGAAGCCTGAAATGTTTTTTTATGATTTTGGTTGGTCACTAGATTGACGGCTCCACCCAGAGCATCGCCACCTAGATTTACGGGTACCACTCCTTTATAGATTTCGACATGTTCCAATTGATTGATCGGAACATTGTTGATGCCATAGCCACCACCGAGGTATTCTAATGGGATTCCATCACGGAAATATTGCACTGCATTTCCTTGGAAGCCGTTTATAGACACATCCACTTGATTGCCTACTCCACCACTTTGTCTAATACGTATACCTGGGGCTCTGTTCATTACCTCAGCTAGCGAATTAGGTTGTTCGGCGACAGCTTTAGCATCTATTATGATACTCCGTATAGGTTCTTCTTTAAGTTTTTGTATTTGTGTTTTTCCCCGTACCTCAACTTGGTCTATTGTATTTTCCTTAGGGTAGAGTATTATTTCTAGGAAGACTTTCTTAGCGTTATCCATATCTAGGGTATCCATGTGAGGGACATACCCGATTGCAGATATTCGAATAATCTGTCTTCCCTTTATAGCTTTTGTGCTTTTGAAGGAACCATCCGAGTGTGATAGGACAGTCTGATCAGCTATTTTTATAGTCGCCTCCGGAATAGGACGACCGTCCTGTTGTATAATACGACCTTGTATCCTATCATTTGATTGGGCGAAGAGTAAATTTGTTAAGCAGTATGAAAACAGCAAAAAAGCAAAGCTATAACTATAGCGCATATCCTTTCTAGTAATAAATTGAAAACAGTGCAAATATAAATCTTTATTTAGATTAAATGTAAATAAAGACATTATTATTTAGAATGTTTCTACTCTAAGAGGTGGAAAGCAAATTTGTATGTCTTTGATGGGTTATTGTATATATCGTGAAAGGCATCTAGCGATGATTGCCAAAAGAATACCTGCTGTATGTCCCGGGACTGGCATGGTCTCCCTCTTTAAAATCAAAAGTTACGTAGTTTATTCCTGTTTGTTCCGTCAGGGTGAATGTAGCTAAAGCGATATAGGCCTGAGCTCCTGTGGATCCCATCTGCTGGGTCAGTACTTCAGGATGTTCTATTTTCACTTTTATGGTATCAGTGCCTTGTTTTACAAGAGTTAAGGTGACTTTTCCTTGGTATGTTTTATTGATTATGTTTATAGATTCTGCCGCGGTAAGGGTATTACTACGATTGGAGTCAAGTCGAATTAGAGTGTCTGCATTGTAATCGTAGCTCCATATGGGGGAATCATCGACAGGGAGGCTATCCGTATTTGAGTAGGATTCCTTTTTTTGTTCTGAGTCGCTGTCTGAATTGTTTTGTGTAGGACCGTTACAAGCTAAAAATAACGTACATGACAGTATGGAAGCTATTTTTGATAAAGCGGGATATTGCATGATTATTTTTTTGATAGTTACTCGTAATTAATAACGAGCTAAGCATACTTAAAGGTATATAAAAATATAATGAATTTGTTTTTTATAAGGTTTGCGAAAAAGTTGTTACTGCAAAAATAAAAAATTTCGTGTATATTGTTGTGCAGACATTGTGTCGCATAAGGATAGATGTGTGTATGCTTTTAAACCAATCTTTTTATGGGAATGATATTATCCGATGCCGTACTTCTTGATATTTTGAGCTATTCCTCCTCTGAAGCAGTCGCTGTCTACGACAATGATGGTCTACGAGTTCGATTTGTTAATAAAAAGATGTTGTCTTATTGGGGTGTAGCGGATTCAGTTGTAGGAACAACGTTAGGAGGAGAAGAAATAACTGTTGCCGTTAATTGGCTCGTTCAGAAAGCAAAGGAGGTCTGGGGAACTGGTTTGTCTTTTATCGGTAGTGCTATGCCCATGGAGGTTTACCTCGGTGGGAAAGTAGAAACCTGCTATTTTGATATGGAATTAAGGCCGTTCTTGGATACAGAGGGTAATACCTATGCACTGTTACACTGTTGTACGATAAGTGCCGCAGTGAAAACGGAAGGAAGGGGGAATGGCGAGATTGAAAAACGGGTTTTAGAAGATCTTTTTAATACCACGACAGACGTAGCCCGACTGACTCAAGCTAATATTGATACTATTGAGTCATTGTTTGCTAATTATCAGGATGAAGTTCAACTGAAAGAAATGGCTAAATCCATTTTGTCGAGAATAATCGTACGTGAAGAGCAACTGGATATGGCGTTAAAGGCGGCTAATTTTGGTACTTGGACTTTATATTTTGATAGCAATAGGCTGCATTGGGATGAGATTACACAATCGCTCCTTGGTTTTG
>JAITLW010000426.1 GCA_031277715.1 Sphingobacterium sp.
CATAGCTCGAATGTACCAAACAGAGCTACAGTTAAAAAGAGCATCTCAAACCGCTACAGTAATATCTATCCTGATTGTGATATTAGGGATTATAGGATTAACCTCTCTTTCTGTTAACAGTCGCATGAAAGAAATCGGTATTCGCAAAGTGCTAGGAGCTTCCGGTATTGGACTTGTTTTGTTATTTGGCAAAGACTTTTATCGGATATTTCTAACTTCCTTATCTATTAGCATTCCTCTCGTTTATTTGGTCATGAATCATTGGCTTGAACGGTTTGCGGTCAAAACCTCTATAGACATAATCTCCATTTTCTTACCTACAATTTTACTAATTGTAATCGTTACCATTTTTATTGCTAGTATCATCTTTTGGGCAACAAGAGAGAATATAACGAACAGTCTAAGGGATGAGTAAGATTAAGAGAAGCTACAGGACACTAAACTAAAAACTCCAACTAATAAATACATTTTATATATTTATCTATACAAACTAATAGATAAAATCAAAAAACCATGACTAGACTTGGTGAATACTTAGCAAAAAAATCGGTAAACAAATCAATGATTGCTCGCAAAACGGGATTAAGCAAAGCTAGAATCAATGAACTGACAATGACTGATACATCGAAATTACGCCTCGATGAAATGTATCTAATTGCCTTAGCTATCGATACCAATCCTTGCGATATGATGAACGTCTTGTGCGAGGGGTTAACATTACAGGATGAGATTTAGATCTTCTTTGATGACTGAAAAACGAACCGAAGACTCTTACTAAAATTAAGCATTAAATCTGGGTAAAACGGGCATTCAATTAGTGTAAATTGAGCGCTCGTTTTTACAAAGTCAACAGATACATTACCGAGACTCCTCTTTTCTTTTTAATATTTACACCATAAAGACTGTAAAAGACCATGGTGTCTACCTATCATCTCCAGTATTCAATTGTTCGTAAATGTACAAACACTGTTCGAAATCGGACAGATCCCAAAAATAGATAAACCAACAAAACAACTAACAATCAGCAATTTACACAAAACGGTTCGAAAATTGAATCAACAATAGCGTACGGCATTGAAAACTAACTTCAGTGTACCATAAATTTATACTAAATATCAGCGTCACGATGAAAAATGCTTTATTCAGTACTTGGAGAAATATAAAAAAACGAAAACTACAGACCTTTATACAAATTAGCAGTCTTACCCTTGCTTTTGCGGTAGGAATTATTCTGTTTCTGTCTGCTAGCTTCGAACTATCTTTTGATAATTTTCATCAAAACCGCGATCGTATCGGAGCTCTTTACTTTCAATCTCAAGAAGGTAATAAAAACAATACGAGTAATACCATGCCTGTCCCCTTAGCTTTTACACTAAAGGAAGAGCTTCCCTATATCGAAAAAGTCACGCGTTGGGGCAATGGAAGATTAGTACTGAAAACAGAACAAAAAGAAATCAGTATTGGAACGCGCTATGTTGACCCAGACTTCTTCTCCATCTTCAATTTTGAATTCTCAACAGGAAATAACCACGCCTTAGATGAACTAAATAATATCGTACTGTCTCAATCTACTGCAGAGAACCTTTTTGGAACAATAGACAAAAGTATAATAGGACGCCAAATTGAGGTAAACATCAACGGAGAATGGCAAAACATGCAAATTTCTGCTATTGTAAAAGATCCTCCGCAAAATTCTAGCTTAAATTTCAAGTCTTTGCTACGGTTTGAAAAATTCCCCAATGCATTTGATAAGAACAGTTGGTCTAATAAAAATCATGATGTATTTGTTCTTAGCAAGTCTCCAGCTATCGATGCCCAATTTTTTGCCAATGCCGTAAAGCCGTTCACAGAGAAATATTTCGCAGAAGATATAACTAAATTAAGAAGAGATGGATCCAGTCCTAACAAAGATGGAAGCTACCTGGCTCTGTCCCTAATCCCCTTCGCAAACTATCATCTAAATGACCTACAGATTGGTAACGGAACCAATCCGATTCTTCCTAAACTATTACTGGGTTTAGCACTGCTTATCCTAATTATCTCGCTGAGTAATTTTATAAATATACAGTTGGTAAGCGCTGTGTCCCGTAGCCAGGAAATCGCCATTCGAAAAACAATAGGAGGCACCGCTTTACAGATTAGTATACAGCTCTGGCTAGAAACATTGATTTGCTGCATAATCGCTCTGGGTCTAGGCTTGTTATTAACCTGGAGTTTGATTCCTTTCTATAATGCCAATACACACTATACGTTAACACTCAGCGACCTCTTTACCTGGAAGCATACGCTGATAATAGGTTTTTCTTTTTTGATAATCAGCATAGCAGCCGGTGGTTATCCAGCACTGCGTGTCACTAAGGAAACCATATCCTCTCTAATAAAGGGTAAACCGACAGTCCGTAACCGCTGGAACGTACAACGTATACTTCCTCTTATCCAGTTTACAATAGCGATTGTATTAGTGGTTTGTAGTGTTGTTGTCGTCCTACAGATAAATCATATAAAGCACATGCCATTAGGATTTGAAAAACAACAGGTCATCAGTATTCCTATTGGCCCAAAGATGGATGGTAGTCAGGCATTACAAAGAATGCGACAGGCTTCATCCTCCACCCCACTAATCATTGGAGTAACGGCTTCTGACATTAATTTCGGCTTGGGACGAGATGGCAATCAATCGACCTCACAATTAGGTTTTGATTATCAAGGCAAGGGATTTTCCACTAATTGGCAGCGGGTAGACTTTGACTATTTCAGTACCTTAGATATTCCATTAATTGCGGGGCGAGATTTTTCGACCGGTAGGCCAGCCGATTCTACAGCGTTGATCATCAATGAACAAATGGCCGCACAGCTCGGAGGAATAGAAAATGTATTGAACAAACCACTACCATTATTCGATAAGCAGATGACGGTCATTGGCGTCGCCAAGGATTATAACTTCAAAGACCTGAAACAAGGAATAGAACCGCTCTCCTTATTTATAGACCCCGATTTAGGCTTTGACATCAAATACATACTGGTACGTGTCAAATCGAACAATCTGACACAATCGCTACAAGAAGTCGAAACCTTATGGAAAACGATTAATGCGGACTATAAAAACGACGCTTCTTACCTCGATGAGAATACAGACCGTATGTATGAGCAGGAACAGCAAATGATGAAAATAATAAGTGTAGGTGGTATTATTGCTGTTGTCATTGCATGTATGGGATTATTTGCCGCAGCTCTGGTCGCAATCAGCACACGAGTAAAAGAAATCGGTATTCGAAAAGTATTAGGCAGCTCCATCTTGAAGCTAGTCCTTTTGTTATCAAAAGACTTCCTACAGATTGTCTTACTTTCTCTTCTAATAGGATTACCTATAGCATGGTATCTATCCATAGAATGGCTCAACAGCTTTTCTTATCGCTTTAATTTTCATTTCGGAATACTGTTTCTATGTGCTGTCGCAGTGATGACCTTAGCTGCTCTCACAATATCTATTCATACGATAAAAGCGGCTCGAACTAATCCTGTAAATAGTTTAAGAGACGAATAATAGAATAGAGAGTAAGCAGAAAATATAGGAGAAATCACTATGATAAAGAATCACCTTAAAATAGCATACCGAAACCTTTTAAAGAACAAAGGATATACTGCTATTAATATTATTGGTTTATCTACAGCGATCGTTGCTGTATTATTCATTGCTATATGGGTTCAGAACCAATTTCTACACGATAATTTTTACGAAAATAAAGCAAATATTTATAAACTTTTAAATCGTACAGAAACTCAGGGACAAATTCAGGTGAGTACAATCAGTATGGCTCCTGCCGCCGCAATCCTAAAAAAAGAATACCCAGAGGTCGAACATAGTGCGCGCTTGTACTGGGCTACTGAAAGCCTTATATCTGCAGGAGAAACTAAAGTAAAATCCAGTGGCAATGAGGTTGACCCTGACTTTGTCAAGATCTTTGATTTTCCATTGGTAGAAAAGGCTACAGAGGATATGCTCAGTGCTCCCAATAATATCGTACTCACAGAAAGCCTCGCTAAAAGTTTATTTGGTAATACATCAGCATTGAACAAAATTGTTCAATTCGATTCTGGAGAATCCTACAATGTATCCGCTATCCTGAAAGACTTGCCCCCCTACACGGATTTTACCTTCAAGTACCTCATCCCTTTGCAAGAGAAGAAGATTAAGGAATATGGTAGCAACTGGAGCACAAATACCTACTACACCTTTGTCAGCCTAAAAGCGGGAAGTGATGTTGAACTTTTCAATAAAAAGATAGCTTCATTAGTCCATGAAAATGATGCTCACCTACAGCGTACAGCCGTTTTTTTATATCCGCAGTCTAAGACACACCTCTATTCCAAATTCAAAGACGGAATACCTAATGGTGGTAAAATAGAGCAGGTACGATTAGTAGCACTCATCGGTTTCCTGATACTAATAATAGCTTGTATTAATTTCATAAATCTGAGCACTGCGCGGGCCCAAAAACGGAACAAAGAGGTGGGGATCCGCAAAGTTGCTGGTGCTACAAAATATATTTTAATCCAACAGTTTCTTATTGAATCGACACTACTTGCTATGATCTCGGGTGTTATCGCTTTTTTTATTGCTTCGGTCTGTCTACCTATATTTAGTCATATTTTAGGACAATCGCTCATAGTCGAATGGACCAACCCTATCCTATGGGTTGTAGCTATTGGTTTTGTACTCACTGTTGGTGTGTTGGCTGGTATATACCCTGCTTTTATCTTATCCGCATTTCAACCTATAAAGTCTTTGAAAGGTAGTATCAAGAGAGATTACTTACTTAGCTTCAGGGAGCTACTTGTCATTTTTCAGTTTAGTACAACCATATTCTTAATCATAGCAACCTTGGTCATTCGCCAACAGATAAATTTTGCAGGAGAACGAGAAGTTGGTTACAATGCTGAACAACTTATAGAAATCCCTATTGAAGGAAATATAGAGCGTCATTACGACGTGATTAAGACAGAACTTCTCAACAATGGAGCCGCTAGTCATATCACACGCACGGGATGGACCGTAACAGCAGACAATGCTTCCTCTAGCGGGAATTTTTCCTGGGAAAAAGCAACACCTGAACAAGAAAAAAACACTGTTTTCACTATAGTGCGTGTATCTGGGGATGATTTTGTCAATACACTGGGATTGACTATTCTTGAAGGAAGAGATATCAATTATGCAAATCTACCGGCTGATAGTACAGCCATACTTCTAAATCAAACTGCAATTAAAACAATGGGATTACAAAACCCTATTGGTAAATATCTTAAATGGGGGGATGCAACATTTACCATAGTAGGGATTGTTAAGGACTACATCAGTGGTTCCCCTTATCAGACTATTCGCCCAGTATTAATCCACCCCTCAAAAAGATATCTGCAGAGTATCCTAATACGTACAAATGACCAGCACACTGTTAGTCAAAACCTAGCTCAGATATCTGCTGTAATTAAAAAAATCAATCCGAACTATCCTTTCAACTACCAGTTCGTAAGTAAACAGTTCGCCAATAAGTTCAAACAACAGGAACAGATAGGAAATCTTTCTCTTGTTTTTTCACTACTCGCTATCATCATTTCTTGTCTAGGTTTATTTGGATTAGCCGCCCACATTACGGAAACACGTACTAAAGAAATCGGTATCCGAAAAGTACTAGGTGCATCTATCCATAGTATTAACATATTGCTATCAAGGGATTTTATTAAGTTAGTTGTCTTAGCCATTCTTATTGGGACGCCTATAGCTTGGTGGAGTATGAACCAATGGCTTAACGACTTCGCTTATCGTATCGATGTTGAATGGTGGCTTATCGGCATCGCTGGCAGTATCGCCATTATAATCGCTTTAATTACAGTCAATGTACAATCTTTGAGAGCAGCAAAAACAAATCCTATAGATAGTTTAAGAGACGAGTAGTAAACGCAAAATATAGTCAAATATGATAAAGTACTTCCTTATTTTCCTATATCGGGGCTTATTGAATAACAAACTATTCACCTTGTTAAATATTGTCGGATTAGCACTGGGATTTACAGCTTTTATTTTAGCTTATCAGTATATAAATAGAGAAAAAAGCTACGACCGATGGAATTCTAACTACGAAAATATCTATCGGGTGGGATTGACGTACGAAGGAAAACATATTGCTCAAACCCCATCTTCACTCGCGAAAGCGATACAACGACAACTACCCGAAATAAAAGAGGTAGGGCTGGTACTCGATTATAACTACAGCAACTATCCTATATTTGGTAAAGAGACGATTAACGTTCGAAAAACCTTGCTCATGGATTCCAGCGCGGCTAAAATATTCCAAATAGAAGCAGAAACGGGTCCTTTGTATAGGTCTTCTCAACAAAAAGAGGCCTCTCTGGTTAGTAAAGATCTAGGCAGACAGCTATTTGGGACAAATGATATCGATTTTTCAACGCCACAGCAGGTGGCTGTCCTCAGTAAAGCTTTAGGCGTGACAGAAAACATCTACGGAATATCCAAAGCCCGGGGCCTCTCCATTATTAATTATGATTTACTGTTAATCAAAGAATTAGAAGGTGAACAACATGGAAATCCATACAATTACCACACCTATATTCAGGTCTCTTCAGAAACTAAAATTCCACAACTGACTGAAAAGATAAATCAAATATACCACGATCAGGTTACCCAATTATCCTGGACTAAACACTCTAGTTTCGCGAAAGGTGAAATATATCTCGATCCCCTGTCCCATCTTCATCTTCGCCCCAAAGACGGTTCAAATGGAGCGTACCTGACGATTTGGATATTAGGTATCCTATCTATATTAACACTAACATTATCTGCTATTAATTTCACCAACCTCACTTTGGCTCAAGCTGAAAGCAGGACTAAGGAAATGGGAATAAAAAAGATGTTCGGAAGCTCCACTTGGTCCATCACACTTCAATTACTTGCTGAGGTGTTCACACAATGTCTAGTAGCGGCTCTACTTGCTTTGTTTATTATAGCCCTCAGTGGAAATCTATTATACACCTTTCTGAATGACGATTTAATAAACTATTTATTTCATCCGGTGACTATAATACAGTTATCGCTCGCAGTCGCTATCACCACAATCATCGCTGGACTCTATCCCTCTCTTATCTTAGCTGGCTATAAAACCAAGACTACAATCAAAAGCAAGTTACAGACTCATCCCAATCGGAATTTTCTACGCAATTCGCTCCTAACCTTTCAATTTTTCATCGCCCTTCTATTTCTTTGCGGCTCTATGCTGGTATATCAGCAGATGCAATTTATCAAAAAAACAGACAAGGGGTTCGATGTAGAGCAAGTTATCAGCTTTAAGGGAGTCGGTTTATATTATGATGCAAAGCCTGATGGGACTTTTTATGATTTCAAAAGACGCATACAGCAAAATCCTGCTATAATTTCTATCTCGTCAGCGACAAATCTGCCAGGAGGAGCAGATATCCCTCCTAAAAAACAGTTCAACTATCAAAGTCGGCCTATAGAGCTAGATCATATAGGCGTTGACCCAGGCTATTTCAACACATTAAATATCGAGAGTATAGCAGGTGCCTCCCAAGTGTCCTTAGAGCAACTACTAAAGGACAGTACCACACACTATGCGGTAATTAATGAGACCGCAGCAAAAGAGCTAGGAATAGAATCTCCCAATGGGATAAAAATATCTGGTTGTGAAGCCGACTTCACAGTCACAGCTATTATAAAAGATGTAATGGCTTATGGATTTGAAAGCAAAGTGGCACCGACAATATACTCCTACGGGGAAGACTGCGGACCTGGCCAATTGAAGACTTCCATGATTTTAAAGGCTAAAGCCGGAAGAGTAAAAGAAGCCATAGAGGCTGTAAGAGAGGAATGGATTAAAAACCCTTCCACAGAGTCGCTACCTTTGGATTATGAATTTTTAGATGCCACCTATGCCCAGCTTTATGCAAAACAAGAACAAATGGAAACACTATTAAATGGATATACCATACTTTCGTTATTCATAGCCATGTTAGGTCTATTTGGCGTATCTGCATATGATGTCTCGGTTCGCAATAAAGAGATTTCTATCCGAAAGGTTCTAGGGGCTTCATCTAGAGATATAATGCTCCATCTCCATAAACCATACTTATATGTCTTGACATTAGCGAGTATAATTGGTATACCTATTAGCTATCTTCTTATGCGAGATTGGTTAAACAATTTTGCTTACAAGGTACAAATAAGCCCTTGGGTATTCGTTTTTGGAGTTGGCAGTATTGCTCTTGTCCTATCCATTATCGTAGGCTTACAATCCCTAAAAGCTGCAAAAACAAATCCTATAGATAGTTTAAGAGACGAGTAATAAGAATATTATCATAGATTCATCTGCGAGCACTTAAAAAAAGACATATAATGGTAAGACACTTTTTTACGACAGCAATCCGGCAATTTTCCAAGTATAAAACCTATACTTTGCTTAACGTATTTGGTCTGGCATTAGCTATGGCTTGTGCTCTTTTTATTTATACATTTATTGTATATCAACTGGACTTTGATCGTTTCCACCCACATACTGACCGTACTTTCATGATTGTTCAAGACTTAAAACTTGAACAGATGGAATACAGTAAAGGCGGTTCATATGCGATGTACTCCGCAATAAAAAAGGAAGTCCCTCAAATAGAACATATCACCCTTTATATAGACAAACAGGATTTCACGATCAAAGCCAACGACCATTTGTTTAAAACCAACGGCAAAGCGGCCTTTACAGATGCCAGCTACTTCAATATTCTGAATTTTCCTTGGCTACAAGGCGACATCAGACAACTCGACGAGCTCAATACTGCGGCTATCAGCACCTCCCTAGCACAACGGTACTTTGGCACCACCGATGTTGTAGGCAAAACAATATGGCTAGAAAGCAAGCATCCCGTTGAAATTGTTGGTGTAATAGATGACAGTAAAACAAATTCCAACTTCCGTTCTGAGCTTTACTTTTCATTGGCATCGATCAAAACGCTCAAAGACATAAAAGACGAGAGTAACTTTAACAATTGGGGATACACTCATACGAGCAATAACATCCTAATGACTTTACACAACAGCGAAAATAAAGCTATTGTAGAAAAAACCGTACACGATCTCGTTGCAAGACACTGGCATAAAGATGTATTACAATATTATACATATAGCCTCTTCAATATAGCAGATTTTCATTTTGATAACAAGTATGGGGAAGGCACGCAAAAATCGTTATTGGCCATTCTAGCCGTCATCGGATTCGGTATCCTAGCTATGGCCTGTATCAACTACATCAATATGACCGCCTCGCAACAGCTGTACCGGAGTCCAGAGATAGGAGTACGTAAAATACTGGGGAGCAGCAACAAGCTCCTTTTCCTACAATTTATTATTGAGACATTATCCTTATCACTGGTATCGATAATTTTAGCCTCTTCCCTATTTTACATAGGATTCAACTGGTCGAATAAATACCTCTTCTTAGATGCTCCTATACAGCAATTACCAACTTCAGAATTCATCACATTATGTTTGTTTCTATGGTTAGCTATAGCCTTATTAACAAGTATTATTCCAAGCTTATCCCTTCAGCAACTCCAGATACAAGCGGCTTTAAAGAAACAGTTAAGCTTTAGATGGAATCTTAGTAAAAAGGCGCTTATTATCTTCCAAAATACGATAACGCTGCTTTTGATTACAGGCACTATTGTGGTTGTGAGCCAAGTACATTACCTCAAGAATACGGATAATGGTTACGATAGATCCTCCATACTGCTTATTCCAATAAAAGATGACATGTGGAAACAACAAGAGAAACTAGCTGCTCTCTTCCGAAATACATCGAGCATAAGTAGCTTCTCTTTCTGTGACAATCCCCCTTCCCACGATAAGGTATGGGGTGGTACCATACAGTTTGACAATCGTGCAGAATGGGAAACTTGGGCCCCGCGATACGCCATAGGAGACAGTTCTTATCTCCACACCTTCGGTATTCGCTTATTAGCTGGTACGAATTTCAACAACGACAGTAAAAACCCTCAATTCCTGATTAACGAGAATATGCTACATAAGTTGGGCTATAAAAACCCTATGGAAGTCATTGGTAAAGAACTGATGGCAGGAGGCTTAAATGATAATCATAAGGGAAGAATCGTAGGTGTAGTTTCGGATTTTAATACAAATTCTTTGAAAGAAGCTATATCACCAACTGTTCTTGGGTACAATGAGGAGCGATTTAAACATGTAGCGATAAAATACACAGGAAGCAGTCCCCGCCAATTACTAAAAACCCTAGAGCAAGAATGGAAGAATCTATATCCTGATAAATTATTTGAATATCGATTCTACGATGAGCAGATTGCACGTCTATACCAAAAAGAAGCCCTACTGGAAAAACTAATCTGGCTAGCCGCCTCAATATCAATTGTGATTAGTATCTTAGGTTTTATCGGCTTGCTCTCTACTGTGATTGTAAAAAGAACTAAAGAAATAGGTATACGAAAGGTCTTAGGGGCCAACACCACTGGTATATTTTACTTATTGTCAAAAGACTTCTTACAATGGGTCATTATTGCTTTTCTGATTGCTGTTCCCATCTCTTGGTACATTCTACATAGATGGTTAGAAGATTTCACCTTTCAGGTTCCTCTCCGTTGGTGGATGTTTGCCCTAGCGGGGGTAATTGGCGTCTTCATAACGCTAATTACAATCAGCTACCAATCTCTAAAAGCTGCAAAAACGAACCCGGTAAACTCGCTTAGAGACGAATAAGCGAGACAAAGTAGCTGTTTAAAGCAAAAAATACTAAATACTAAATACTAAATACTAAATACTAAATACTAAATACTAAATACTAAATACTAAATACTAAATACTAAATACTAAATACTAAATACTAAATACTAAATACTAAATACTAAAAATGATTAAGCTAGAAAATATATTTAAATGGTACCAGGTTGGTGGCGCACGTTCTTTCGTCTTAAAAGATATCAACCTACATATAGAACAGGGGGATTTTGTGTCTATCATGGGCCCTTCAGGTTCTGGCAAATCAACACTGCTCAATGTAATAGGGCTACTAGACGAACCTAATGAAGGCAAATATTACTTTATGGACGAAGATGTTCTTGCCCTTAAAGCAAAAAAAAGAGCATCTCTATTTCAATCTCATATGGGCTATGTTTTTCAAGCCTATCATCTCATTGACGAACTTACCGTTTACGAAAACATTGAGACACCACTTATCTATAAAAATCTATCCAGCAAAGAGCGTAAAGCAATTGTTGCTGATCTATTAGACCGATTCGGCATTGTAGGCAAAAAGGACCTTTTCCCTTCTCAACTATCTGGTGGTCAACAGCAAGTCGTAGGCATTGCTAGAGCTTTGGCCGGTTCCCCCAAACTTTTACTCGCGGATGAACCTACGGGCAACCTCAATTCTAAACAAGGAGAGGATATCATGTCTCTCTTTAAACAGCTCAATGAAGAAGGCGTTACCATTATACAAGTAACACATTCCGAGAAAAATGCAGCATATGGTCAACGTATCATCAACTTGTTAGACGGTCAGTTAAAAGACATATAACGATAGAAATATTGTACAAGCGCTTTCTTTTTCGTAAATTGGTATATGAAGGAAGCGGAATTGAAAGCACTTATTTCATTGTTGGATGATCCCGACGTGGAGATTTTCAATCAGGTCGAGCAGCAATTGATTATCTACGGACCTGAAGTTGTGCCCCAACTCGAGGCGAGTTGGGAATCCTCTTTTGACCCCTTATCTCAGACCCGCATTGAAAACATCATCCATAAAATTCAGTTTGAACAGGTTCAGAATGACCTACAACTGTGGGCGCTAAAAAACAATGAAGATCTTCTGGAAGGGCTTCTGATAGTTAATCGCTATCAGTACCCTAATCTGGATGAAAATATTGTTCAATACCAATTAGCAGAACTACGGAGAAATGCCTGGTTTCAGCTAATGTATGATATGAGTCCATTAGAGAAAGTCAAACTTTTGAACAATATCATTTTCAGAGAATTTGGTCTTTCAGGAAATACCACAAATTACCACGACCCTCAAAACTCGTTTTTACATAAAGTACTGGAAACAAAAAAAGGAAATCCAATCTCCCTCGCCTGTATTTACAGTATTGTAGCACAAAAACTAGATATCCCCATCTATGGTATCAACTTACCAAAACATTTTGTAGTTGCCTATATCGAAGAAGAACATGAGAGTCCATTGTTTTACATCAACGTATTCAATCGCGGCCAAGTCATGAAACATGATGACATCTATTCTTTCCTGAAGCAACTCAACCTACCCCCAAAAGAAGAGTATACACTGCCATGCTCTAATATCGCTATTGTCAAGCGCGTACTTCGCAACTTGACAACAGCCTATGACAATCTTGGCAACATGCAGAAGAAGGAAGAAATAGCGTCCTTACTTCAGTTATTGAATGATTTTGACTAGCGTGAATCCAAGGATATTGACCAAGGTGGCCTATTATCAAAATTCAATTCCTTTGGGGCAACATTTCCTTGATCGCTGATTGAGAAACGGAGCACACGTCTAGTAACAGGATCCGCGACAAAGAAATATTTCCCACCCGCTTTTCCATCTATCGCTACATCAGTTGGCTCCCTAAGTTTGGTTAAATCGCCTTCTATGATACGCGTCGGTGTGATATCCTGTGCTGCTTTATACTGCGAGAACTTCTCAAAAATCAAAATTCGTCCGACATTTCCTGGTGTTGTTACTGACGTTGACTGACTAAAATCTGTCACCATTAGAATATCCGCGGATTTGGAATAGCTTATCCCCCTTAGATTCTTCGCATCTGGAATCTTTAACTCATAATGGTCTACCTCCTTAATTGTGGAATCACCGTTCTGCATAAGTCTATTCATAAACTGTCTGTAAACGACTATAGCGGCATTTTTTTCCTCTGCCCTCGATATTACCAAATCTCGGTCAATAGCGAGTACCGCCCAAGGATTGTGACTAAGTTTCATCGTATAACGTGGCAACGAAAGGCGTCCTGAACTCCTTGGTCGCTGAATCACAAACAAACTATAGTTTGCAACAGGAGGTTGATCTGGAGGAGTCCCTTTTGTGGTATCAGACGCATTAGTAAAAAGCAAAAAATCATCGGTAAGCTTACCTTCATTCTCAACCGTATAATACAAACCTCTTACATTATCGTATTTTCGATTACCTAAGCTGCTCGCATTATTAAGAACTCCTATTTTACTAATCGTCATAGTATGTATCGCTGTATCCAAATCGGATCTTGGATTCATACTGCCCTGAAAAAGTCTACCCCCATTGAACGGGCTATAGTGAATCATTCTTCCGCCCTTTGCATTAGATATAAATGATCTAAGAAATTCTCTTCCTGGTAATTCTTCCTGATCTACATTATCCAAGACCCAAACATTAGGGATGGTCTGTGCTGCTGAACCTGCTGAATAATCAGAAGTTGACACGTACAACCTAGAGATTGGCTTTCGCTCCCGTTCTGGCTCATCATCATCCCGCTTACAACCTGCTATGGATATCAGTACACATCCTATTACTATACTAAAGAGATAATTCTTCATGCTACGTCTTAATTCTTATATGCAAACTTATATAAAATGCTTTGTATTCATGCACACCTTATAGAAAATTCACACTTAATAACATAGCTAACGAGTAAAGCCTGAAAAGTGCCACAGTACAATTAAAACTTTCTAATGTAGAGAGTTTTCCGTAAAATTGCACTTTAGAAGGAAATTACAATGGATGGTAACAACGAATTGATAAGGGAAAAAATAGCTTTACCTAAAGATGGTAAAAAGCTCTTATTGCACTCTTGCTGCGCCCCTTGTGCGGGAGAAGTGATGGAAGCTTTGATTTCTTCGGACATCGACTTCACAATTTACTTCTATAACCCCAATATCCACCCTAGGAATGAATATGACATCCGCAAGGAGGAAAACATACGTTTTGCTGAAAAACATAACATTCCGTTTATAGATGCCGATTATGATGTTGATCACTGGTTTGAACTCGCCAAAGGTATGGAGCATGAACCTGAAAAGGGCATACGATGTACCATGTGCTTTGACATGCGTTTTGAAAAAACCGCAGAGTATGCCGCGGCCAATGGCTTCGACGTCATATCCAGCTCTTTAGGTATCTCCCGATGGAAGAACATGGAACAGATCAACGATTGTGGCGTACGTGCTGCATCTCGGCATCCTGACATGGAATATTGGACCTTCAACTGGCGAAAAAAAGGAGGCTCTGCCCGCATGCTAGAAATTAGCAAAAGGGAGAGATTCTATATGCAGGAATATTGCGGCTGTGCTTATTCCCTTCGTGACACCAATAAATGGCGTATGGCAAATGGTCGTCAGAAAATAGAATTAGGCACTAAATATTACGGTGACGAGGAATAAAAATTATTTTGACAAAATAATTGCATCCTTGATTTTAAAACATTAATTTTGCAGGCTCAAATACAGGATTGTGAAGTATCTAAAACAATATAGAATACCTTTTTCAGGACTTGCTGCGGGGATACATGATTTTGAGTTTGAGATTGACGACAAGTTCTTTGACTGCTTTGAGCATTCATTAGTAAAAAAAGGAAAGCTTCTTGCAAAGGTTTCATTACAAAAGCAAGAGACCATGTTGATAGTCAATTTTGACATCAATGGAAAGATTTTACTAACTTGCGATGTATG
This sequence comes from Sphingobacterium sp., assembly GCA_031277715.1. Taxonomy (GTDB): domain Bacteria; phylum Bacteroidota; class Bacteroidia; order Sphingobacteriales; family Sphingobacteriaceae; genus Sphingobacterium. The sequence continues at coordinate 14,777 of JAITLW010000426.1, forward strand.
TTTAACGGAGTTTGATTCTCCGCTTCACTTTACAGAGCGTGTGATTGTAAAGTTTATTGATGAAGAGTGGACAAACGACACAGAAGAAGTCATCGTCTTAAACAAGGCAGATCATGAATTAGACATTGCCAATCTACTGTATGAGTATATCAACGTACAGGTCCCTTACTATGCTAAATGTAGCGAACAAGGTGAAAATATATCTTGCGACCCAGAAATGCTAGCAAAGATAAGCGGTACAGTAGACGCTGAAGAAGAGTCAATAACAGAGAGTGAGCATATAGACCCACGTTGGGCCGCATTAAAGAATATTAAAAACAATTAAAAAACATAATACGAGATGGCACATCCAAAACGTAAGACTTCGAAATCAAGAAGAGACAAAAGAAGAACACATTATAAGGCTGAAAGACCTACATTGACAGTATGTAAAGAAACTGGCGCTGTACACGTACCACACAAAGCGTATGAAGTAGATGGCAATTTATATTACAACGGTAAATTGATTATCGAGAACACAGCCGCTGTCTAAAAAATATCTTTTGAAAAACATCCCAAAAAAGCTTAATTATTTAACATTTTGCTTTAACTTGGGATGTTTTTTGCGTATTATTGATTTAGAAAAATAATAACGGATGAAGATCGGATTAGACGTCTTAGGAGGAGATTATGCTCCAAATTCCACAATACTTGGTGCCATAGAGGCCCAAAAAGTTCTTAAAAATGATCAACGTATTGTGTTGATCGGAAATGAAGAAGATAGTAAAAATCGAATAATAGAAGCAGGTGTAGACCCTTCACTATTTGATTATATTCATGCACCAGAAAACATTTCAATGCATGAACACCCTACCAAAGCTATCACTCAAAAACCAAATTCAAGCGTAGCTAAAGGCTTTGAATTACTAAAAAATGGTGAGATAGATTCATTCTCTTCTGCTGGCAATACAGGCGCTATGCTTGTTGGCGCAATGTTTAGTGTAAAAACAATTCCCGGTGTATTAAGACCTGCAATAGCAACCAACGTACCCAAACTAAAAGATGGTTACGGAATCCTATTAGATGTAGGAGCCAATGCAGACTGTAAACCCGAAATGCTAAATCAGTTCGCTTTACTGGGAAGCTTATATTCCGAGCATGTATACGGAGTACAAAATCCAAAAGTAGGACTACTAAATATTGGCGAAGAAGAAGAAAAAGGCAATATCTTAACCATATCAACCTACCCACTGTTAAAAGCCAACCAAAAAATCAATTTCATAGGTAATGCTGAGGGACGAGATTTATTCACGGACCAAGCTGATGTCTATGTATGTGATGGGTATACAGGCAATGTAGTCTTGAAACTAGCAGAGTCCTTCTATGTAGTGACTCTAAAAAAAGGATTTAAAGACGACTTTTTTGACAGGTTCAATTATGAGCGATATGGCGGGAGCCCTATATTAGGTGTCAATGCTCCAGTCATTATAGGACACGGTATTTCCAGTCCTAAAGCTATAAAAAACATGCTATTATTATCTAAGGATATGATAGAATCCAAATTTATTGACAAAATCAAATCTGCTTTTAACTAAGATAATATGTCTAAAATTCATGCAGCTATTACGGCCGTAAATGGTTATGTTCCGGATTATATATTAACAAACAAGGAACTAGAAACAATGGTTGACACCAATGACGAGTGGATTGTCTCTCGCACAGGTATCAAAGAACGTCGCATCCTTAAAGGTGAAGGTCTTGCGACATCAGACCTAGCCGTACCCGCTGTCAAAGAATTGCTTGAAAAAAGAGGAATAACGGCTGCAGAAATCGATTTAATTATCTTCTGCACCAGTAC
>JAITLW010000062.1 GCA_031277715.1 Sphingobacterium sp.
CAATATTAGTCACTCACTCAGAAAAATGCAACACCGTCAAAGCCCTCGGCGCTTGAGAGCGAAATACACCCATTCACACAAAATCTGACGATTTTGTATTCACAGGTATTTCGCACCTGCGGTGGGCAACGTGTAGTCAGTCGCATTAGTATTGTAAACGGTTGCCTATGCAACCACCTAAAGACCCAGATGAAAGGGGTGATAAATTATGTCAAGAAACTCATTTATACAAATGACAAAACTAAGTAATGTTAAAGGCAGAATCAATTACATCTCCAGTTCTGACAAGCAAGAAAACCTGTACAGCGTTATGAATACTATACAGGATAATTACTGGAAAGTTTTAGCAGAGTACAATCAACAAGAGTTTCGCAAAAGTGGAACTAGTGGAAAGTGCATTGAAGCACGAGAGTTAATCATAGCACTTCCTGAATGCTTCGTTGACTATAAGGCTGATATAGTATTAAAGAATTTCACTAATCACTTTAAGAAACGATATGAGGTGGAATGTATCTCAGCTTTACATTACAACAAGAAGAAAAGTAACTATCACATACATCTTATTTTTTCGGAACGTAAATCACTTTCAGAGCCAGAGATAAAGATTGCTACCCGAAGTAGATTCTACAACGAAGAAGGAAGTCTTGTTCGTACAAAAAAGGAGATTACAGATGTAGACGATAATATCCGAAAAGGCTGTAAGGTGATTCCAAAGGGTGGTGTATATGAGCATAAGATATTTTCAAGTAAAGAAACTATTTTTAAAAGTAAATCATTCCTTGAGGAAATAAAACTTTCCTATACAGATTTGATAAATAGTCACATTTCCGAAGAAAAAGATAAACTTCAAGTTTATGACAGAAGCGGGCCATACCTGCCCACCAAGAAGATTGGCAAAAACAATCCGAAAAAGGAATTGATTCAAGGGGACAATGAACTTCGGATGAAATGGAATATTGCAGTAGATGTTGCATACATGGCTCAAATTCCAAGGACAACGATTATCAAAATCAAGAAAAGGGAAATCGTGGACATTATTAAGGAATCGAAACAACTGGAAGGAAACAATCCAAATCGGCTACAGCAGGTGCTAATGCCAGCAATTGAATCTCTGGAGATATTTGCATATATCATCGTAAAGCTAATACTCGATAGGACAAATCAGAAAGTTAAGTGGAATCATTTTGCCGATAAAACCATAGACCGTATAACAACCGTTGATGGAAGAAATGCTTTTATTGGTTTAAAGGATTCTCCTACATCGGAAAACATCAAGTTTGCAGAACGTCAGCTTGGCTATCTGAAGCACAATATGCGTATTGAAAAGAAGTCTATAGAAAAATCAATGAAATCCCCAAAGAATCGAAGTAAAAGAGATTATGATGCAAGATAGTTCTAAAAGAAAGAAATGTGAATTAAATGATAAAAATGAAAGAACAAAACAATGCCAACGAAAACCTATTGAACCACGTTCTGGATGGTGGTATTATTGACCTAGCATATTTAAGCGAACAGTGCGAAATAATGAGGAGAAAGGAAATTTTAAAGCATTATAATTACTGGTATAATGAAAGAAAAGAAGTATGGCTATGGCATAAGCCTGATATCACTGCCCAAAGTGGTAGACGACAGGTGAAACGAAAAAGAAAAGAGGATATTGAGCAGTACATCATTGAGTATCATCTAGGGGAACATAAGCCACAGGAAAATATCCTTACTGTAAGAGAGCTTGTTTATGAGTTTTTAGAGTGGAAAAAGGAACTTGTAAGAGGAAAGACCATCACCGTTATGTTAGGGTTTTGGCGAAAGTATTATGAACCCCAGGAATGGTTTGTGGAAAAACCTATCGACGAGGTGATAAAATTAGATTTTGATAAAGTTCACGCTTACATTCTCGATAATTACACCACTGTGAAAAAAGGAGAAGGTCATGTTAAGGCTACTGCTTCAACAAAAGCATTCAATAATATTAAAGGTGTTATCAAACAAGCCTTTGAGTATGCTGTAGATGACGCTGAATACTTAGATACCAACCCTTATCGAGTAAAAGTTGACAGAAAGAAAGTTTCTCCCAATCGAAAAAAGGAAAATGAAAAAGCTATCTTCTTTCCACTAGAACAACTTGCAATTATCCAAGACTTAGAAAAGCAAAGTGAAGATAAACAGGCTGACACCTCAACACTTGCATGTATATTCTGCTTTGAAACAGGACTTAGAAGTGGGGAACTTCTAGCACTTAAGAGTTCGGATGTCGTCAACAGAGATGGGAATAAATATCTTAAAGTCCAAAGGCAACAAGTTGATGCCACAGATGTTACTGATATCCATAACCCTATAGCTAGAACAGGTTTTGAAGTAGTTAATTATGCCAAAAGCGAATGTGGAATTAGAGAAATACCATTAACAGACAAGGCATTGCAGATTATTGAGCAGGTGGAGAAAATTAATAGAGATTATCACAAACAAGTAGAAGATTACCTTTTTACAAAAGATAATAGTATTGTCCCACCTTATGATGCCATTCATGCAATGGAGAGAGCGTGTAGAAGCACAAACATACCCATAAGACGTATGCACGCAATCCGTAAGACTTATGCTTCTAACCTCTATGCCAATGGTGTATCCGTTCCTATCATCAGCAAATTGTTAGGTCATGCAGATGAGCAGACTACTTTGAGAAACTATATTTTTGACCTACAAACCAAGGATGAAGCCTACCATTTCGTAATAAAAGCACTGAAAAAGCCAAAGGAAGTGATTAAGGCAACCAAAGGCAACCAGAAAGTTATACCAATTCAGAGTAAGAAAAAAGTGGGTTAAACTCTTAACAACAAGGCTTCCCACATTTTCTGAAAGAGTAGCGGAAACTGGACTTGAACCAGCGACACTACGGGTATGAACCGTATGCTCTAGCCAGCTGAGCTATTCCGCCATATTAAGTTTCAGACATTTACTGTCTGTAGATAAATGCCAGTTCATTAAACAGAAAAAATAATGGGACCAACAGGGGTCGAACCTGTGACCCCCTGCTTGTAAGGCAGGTGCTCTCCCAGCTGAGCTATGATCCCATGTATTTCTAACGATTTACTTTTGCAACTCGCT
>JAITLW010000185.1 GCA_031277715.1 Sphingobacterium sp.
CGAATACGTGCAGGTAGATCACTTGCGACCACGTTTCCAGATCTTAAAGGAGTGAATGTATATTCCGTACCGTCATGCGGACGCGTATCTTTTTTACCTGGCATTAGCAATATTTCAGCATCAGGATATCCAGTTCTCCTATATTCATTCCAAGATTCATCAGGATTATAAAACAAAGTCACATATTTCTGAGTCAACACATTACGCATACTTGCCGAAGGTAATTTAGACATAAACTGAGCAATACTTGCCGGTGGCACTCTCAAACGTTCCATATTAGCCCTAACCCCATTTTCATATTCACTCTGTCCCCAACCGTTCAACTCACTGAGAATAAATGCGACTTCCGAGTATTCCATCATTACCTCACCTCTATCCGCTCGTAAATAATCCTTTGCGAAGATATTTATATTCGCAATTTGCTGATAATAGGTTTCTACTGTTGGTAGTCCATAAGGCATGCCAGGATAATCATTCATATCCTCCGAATCTCTATACCCTTGCTCATTATAAACTCTAAATGTCAAGCCCTTTGGAGCAGCCACGTTATAAAGTCTAGGATCGACACCGAATCCGCCCGTTTTCCCAGTTAGCAACTTTAAAAAAGTCCGGTTAACAAAGAAATCAGTACGATTGTCTACATAAAAAGTCCTCCAAAAAGGGCTTGCCTCAGCACTACTTGTAGTAAAAAGATGAATAGCATTATCTGCATTACTAGTAAAAACCCCGCTTTTAATCGCATCTTCAATTTCCGCATTTGCGGCAGGATAAACATCTTTAATACGGTTAGCAATCCGCAAACGCAGAGAATTCGCTAGCTTCTTCCACTTGTTCGCGTCACCATTATATATTTTATCTCCAGATCTAAACACAGGTTGATCCAGCTTCAACTTTTGTGAAGCTTCTTTTAGCTCTTTCAATATATCAGCATAGATCTCCTCTTGTGTAGCATAAGCCACCGTCATGTAGGACTCTATATTAAGAGCCTGAAAGTTCGGATTATCACGCTGTCCATAAGACCAATAGGGAACATCTCCAAAATGGGTCACTAGAATATCAAATATATAAGCCATCATTATCCGAGAAACTGAAATCTGATTATCTATGTCCCCTAACACCGCGGCCTCTGCCCTACGCGCAGGATTTTCACATATCTCGATGATATCCTTATAATTAATCGCACTACGATAAAGATATCCCCAACCATTAGCAGCCTGGGTTTCCCTATATTGATACTGATCCTCGGTAACATAGTTATTTTGAGCCATATATTGCATCCAAGGCAAGGTCATGCGTGCTCCCCACCAGCCATCCCTAGTGTAGTTAAAGAGACTTCGATTAGCTCCTGTAAATATAGTATTTGTAGGTACTTTAGCCGGATTATCGGGATCTACGTTGATTTTGTCCAAATTCTTCGTACAGGAAACTGAAGCTAACGTACCTATCGCAATGACTGAAACCAACAATAATGTTTTTATATTTTTCATATCTGTAAAATCAAAGTTTTAAAATTGCAGCTTAAGATTCATGCCAAAGGTTTTAGATGCCGGAAGACTCCCCCCTTCCAATCCCTGTATATTACCACTACCTGCCGTCGCCATTTCTGGGTCAAAATCCTTATTATCTAAACCCCATGTAAATAGGTTTCTAGCGAAAGCAGTTACTGTCACTCCGCTTAAACGCAACCTACTCACTAGGCTTTTAGGCAAGTTGTAGCCAAAAGTCACTTCACGCAACTTAACATAGTCTGCATCCATTACATTTCTGGCGTGGGGACCTCCTGAATAGTAGCTTTTATAATACTGTGAGGCAGTAACCTGCTTTGTGTTGTTTGCAGTATTGGTCACCGTGTAACTACCATCCGCATTCCGGGTTACGGTACCCGTCACCCCTTCTGCAATAATACCATTCTCCCGCACTCCGTTCGCTGCAGTAGCCTTTAAGACCCCAGTATAGTGTCCAAACATATGTGTCGTAGAATAAAACTTACCGCCTTTTTGTATATCTATCAGTGCAGATAAACTAAAGCTTTTGTAGTTAAAGGTATTTCGCCACCCGGCATTATATTTTGGAAGTATAGAACCTAAATTTTTAACATCAGAACTGAGGTAAATCCCATTCGCTCCCACCACCTTATTTCCAGCATTATCATAAATAAAGTCTGTACCATATATTTGACCATAAGGCTGATCGACCATCGCCAATAATTGCACATTAAAAGGAGCATTTACAATATTCAAGCTTTTTAATTCTTCATACAACTTCGTCACTTTGTTCTTATTGTGCGAAAAATTCACACTCGACACCCATTCAAAATTATCATTACGTAGAGGAACTAACGTCAGCATAGCCTCAATCCCCTTATTTTGAGCCTGTCCAGCGTTCATCATTCGACCAGAATATCCGGTCTCCCAGCCAACAGAAACTGGCATAATCAAGTCTGATGTTTTTTCGTTATAATAAGTCACATCAATACCAATGCGGTTCTCTAAAAACTGTGCTTCTAAACCAAACTCGTAACCTTTTTTCATTTCAGGCCGTAATTGCGGGTTATATTTAGTAGTATTTCTTAAGTAATAAGGATCTCCATCGAATAAGGTATTCGAAAACACTCCATTCGTATAGGTATCCACCAATCTATAAGGATCAGTGTCATTACCTACCTTAGACCAACCAGCTCTTACTTTACCAAAGTTCAGCCAGGAAAAATTGGTTAGTTTTGAAAAAATAAAAGATCCGGTCACTGCTGGATAGAAATAGGAATTGTCTCCCTTAGGTAAAGTGGATGACCAGTCATTACGTGCACTAAAATCAACATATACCAAATCATCATATCCTAACGAAACACTACCAAATAAAGAGTTAACTCTTTTCTTCAATGTTGCATTAGAAACTGTGGGCGTCTCTTTACTATTGCTCAGATTATATATTCCATCTACAATCAGCCCACCTGCAGTAGCGGCATTTAGCGATTTTCGAGTTGAGTTTCTCCTATTTACCCCAACGAAGGACGCTATAGAGAACTTATCAATCTTACGATCAAAATGCACCCTTCCTTCATAGTTCATTTCTGTCACTTTTCGAGTGAACTCATCATACCTGGAGACTGCTTGTGATCCCATTGCGACTCTAGAACTAACGTCTAAAGTATACTGGTCAAGGTATACATTCCCTGTAGCATATAAACCAGGCAAGATATCGTATTTTAACTCAGCATTACCAAACGTCCGATCCCTCCGATCCCTAGAGATATTCTCATTTACGATCCAATATGGATTATCAGAATACTTTGGAGTCGCATCATTCCAAGAAGAACGATTCCAAGACAATTGCTGTCCTGTCGCTGTCTTATATCTTTTCAACCGGCTATAGTCCAGCTGATTCTGTCCCCACTGAAACATCTTCTGGGCAATAGAATTATCTCCATAACCAATTTCTGGTCTGTTGTATCCATCCGTACGGGCATAGTTAAACACCCCCCTTGCTGTTAATTTATCAGAGAATTTATTATCAATATTAAAATTGACTGTATTTCTCCTAATACGGGAGTTAGGAACAATACCAGACTGCGTAACATTAGAAGCGGACAATCTCGCACTGGTATTCTCATAAGATTTGGATAGGGAAACAGAATTCGTCCAAGCTGTTCCTGTTTCAAAAAAGCTCTTATAATTATTCTTCTTTGACGGTGCGGACCAAGCGCGGGTCTTTAAATAATTATCTTTATCATCTGGATCAAATGCATCCCAATGTAAAACCTGCTGCCCATCGAATCTTGGTCCCCAAGACTCATCAGCCGAATAATCAACCAAGTCATATTCCTGTCCGTTTATCGTAGCTTTAGCAAATCCTGGATTAAAACCACCTCCATATTGTTGCTGTAACTTAGGTGTTGTGCCTAACTTCTCAAAAGCAACACCACTATTCACGATGATCTCATCTTTTCCTTTCTTGGCATTTTTTGTTTTTATCAATATAACTCCATTGGCGGCCCTGGAACCATATAATGCAGACGCAGGCCCACCTTTTAAAACGTTAACGGATTCCACATCATCGGGATTAATATCAAAGGCGGCATCACCATAATCACGCCCCCCTCCCCCTCGTTGCGTACTTGTCGAATTAAAATTAGAGTTATCCATAGGGATACCGTCTACCACTATCAAGGGTCTATTCTCGCCTGTGAGTGAACCTATCCCCCTTAACACGATACGAGTCGAGCCACCTAAACTAGATGAAGGCGCTTGAATCACCGCTCCCGCCACATTTCCAGACAGAGATTGCAAAGCATTTCCTCCACGTGCGGCGGCCAGTTGATCTCCTTTTACCTCCTGGGTTGCATAACCTAGTGATTTTTTTTCACGACTAATGCCCAATGCCGTCACTACCACCTCATCCAGTGCTGTATTTGCATCTTGTAATACAACGTTAAGTGTACTTCTGCTACCCACAGAAACCCGCTGTTCTAGATAACCTACATAAGTAAATAGCAACACCGCCCCTGAGCTCACTTTAACCGTATAATTTCCGTTTACATCGGTCTGTGTTGCTGTAGTACTTCCCGAAATCGAGACCGAAACACCGCTCAACGGTCGCCCGTCCGTTGAAGATGTAACCTTACCCGTCACGGTTCTTTCTTGAAGTAGACCTATGGCCCCGCTGGAGCGGGGCTCATTGGCCTTTACTAAACAACACACGGTGATAAATAATATTGTTAGAAACACATACCTAAGCCCGATAATTTTATCTGATATCCGCCTAGATAGCGCTTTAGAGTTTCGTTCTGAGTAGCACATAAGATGCCCACCCCAATAAAAATTCTTCATTTTTTTACGGTTTATATTAGTATACTGATTTTTAGAAAACAAGTGTATACGGCGAACTAACAACTCCTTATGATTAAGTCTTGATGGAGACAGTCATTAACGAGTTATGCAAACACCGACAAAATCCTATACACATATTTGGGCAATGCAGAAATTGTTGCTACTTTTAAGTGGAATTTTTATTTATGCGTAGCTGACTGTTCTTACATTGACGAGAAGTGCAACCTTCCTGTGTATAAGATCGAGTCGGTGAGCAAATAGGGCGGATCGTTAAATCGAATTTAACGGCCATTCTGTCGTTGGTCTGATTAGACGATCTAACCTTATTTATATTTTTTCTCCGTGATATTTTAGATTAAGGAGGAAAGACAATATCGCATAGTAAATTAACCTGAGGTCTACACCAAGTCCCAACACCTGGGAGGGATAAGTAGTTATTGCTTTGATTAAGATTTTTTTTCATAATCATATTATTTATAAAATGGTTAATTATTATAACATAATCACTTACAAAAAAGCATCGACACCATGATAGCTCCAATAGACGTGCAGTCAGCTTTAATTGCTATGATAAAAAATATACGATTTAAAAAAGAACTCTATGCGATGTTCATTAAATATCCAAGAAGTTGAGTCCCATAAACCTCAGAAGAGTCTTGAATTTTTGCAACAACACGCAACCTAATAAAAATGTAACTATATCAAATATAGCTTTTTAAATAATTAAAAAAGATGAACATCTATATATTTTTTATAAATGCCTGATTATAAATCGAATAAATTAAAGGAATTTAAAAGAGCTGTTAATAATACGTTAAGGAAGCACTACAGCGATAAAGACGAATATGAACATAAAAGGGACCAGATAAACGCTATAATAGCTGACTATGGTCTGAAATTCAACGGAGAATTATTTTTTATAGTTGCAAACGAGTTGCAAGTCAATATAGGAGATTTTTGCGAACAGCTTTTTTCAGATTACACCTACGAAACACTCTGCAACACCAATCAGCAGACGGATAAACTCAATATATTTATTTCCTTCTTTACCAATAGTGAGCGATCCTTGGCTGACGCTGCAGGCATAGACAAGGGGCGATTGAATCGTGTAAAAAACAATAGTAACGAGGATCTTTTTGCTTATGAGGTCTACGGTTTGGCCAAATCATTGGGGCTGTGCCCAGAAGCTCTATTTCAATACCTATACGGAGAACAAGAATGGACTTTTTCAATTACTCTCAAATAATACAGTCGATTATAACCTAAGCTTATCGATAGTACTTTTTAAAACTCCATATTTTTCTCGTTAGGAGATAATATGGATCGGACTGCTTCGCATACGCTTCCCTTTCGAAGCTAATATTTAGGTACGCTTCTTCCACCTTCCTATAATAGACCAACCTTACCAAAAATTCCATGCAATAAAGCACATAAAAAGGGAATACCAACAACTCGAGAGCCTGTGCAATATGAATCCGTTCATGATTCATCAAATCTTCATCTTTGGCCAATATTTTATTCTGCACAAAGATAAAAGGAAAAATAGTCACAGCACTAGCCCTACCTAAAGAGAACAGATTTGTTAAAAACGCGCTAACGACAACTTTACCTTTCATACCCCAAAAGTAATTAAAGGGATCAAAATAACCATAATCGAAGTTTCTGAGCTACGGAGGCATTTATTTTTAATCAGGTATTCGTGAATACCAAGCATTTTGTCTAAGTTTGCTATGGTACAAACAGATATATTAAATATGCCTTACAAGGAGCGAGAAATTAACAAATTGTATTATACAATGGGCGAGGTCACCAAAATGTTTGACGTGAATGCTTCGCAAATCCGTTTTTATGAACGCGAATTTGATATCTTACAGCCTAAGAAGAATAAAAAGGGGAATAGACTGTTTACGCAGACTGACATTGCCAACCTCAAAATAATCTTCAATCTAGTGAAAGACAAAGGCTATACATTACAGGGTGCACGTGATTATCTCCGTACGAATAAGACTGAAGCAAAAGAGAACCAACGTGTCATTGATTCTCTTGAGCGACTAAAGTCATTTTT
>JAITLW010000191.1 GCA_031277715.1 Sphingobacterium sp.
ACTAGTGGGAAAGTATTCGTAGACAATCAGGATATCTATCAGCTTGGCGAAAGTCAACTCGATAGGTTTCGTGCTGCTAACATTGGTTTTATTTTTCAGGAAGCTCATCTTTTGAAAAACCTGACTATAGGAGAGAATATCGAATTGGCACAGCATCTTGCAAAAAAAACAATCGATAAAAAGGCGATAGCAGCGATATTGGAGAAGTTGCAACTGCTTGATAAAACAAACAGTTACCCTTCGCAGCTGAGCAGAGGTCAATTGCAACGTGCGGCCATCGCTCGCGCTGTAATCAATAGACCAAAGATATTGGTTGCCGATGAGCCTACTGCTGCCCTGGATGACACCAATACGCAGCATGTTTTGGAGCTTTTACTGGATACAGCCAATACCTATGGAGCTACGCTGCTAATAGCTACGCACGATAAACGAATAAAGGACAATTTCTCCAATACCTATCAGTTATAATATGAACAATTTTGCATTAGTCTGGAAGAATATTACCCAACAATGGGGCGCAACCCTATTGAGTATAGTCTTGACCGCATTCGGTGTTGCTATACTATTGGTTATATATATATCGGGAGATACCTTTGAAAAGCAACTAGAGAACAACAGTAAGAATGTAGACTTGGTAGTCGGTGCCAAAGGTAGCCCGATGCAATTAATATTGAGTAGTCTATATCATGTCGACAATCCTACAGGCAATATATCATTAGCGGAAGCGAACAAAATAGCCGAAAATCCTTTTGTACAATTGGCTGTTCCCATCTCTTTGGGTGACAATTTCAAGGGACACCGGATTATCGGCACGGACACTTCATTTATGGGGCTATATGAACTGAAGCTTGCCGAGGGGGCATTATGGTCCAAAAGCTTTGAGATTGTACTCGGTGCCGAAGTAGCCCGAAAGCACCAGTTAAAAATCGGAGATGAAATACATAGTGCGCATGGCCTATCAGCTGACGCACACGTCCATGATGACCATCCATTCAAAGTGGTTGGTATACTGGCACCAGCTAGATCTGTCGTAGACAATCTTATACTGTCCAACCTAGCGAGCGTCTGGGAGGTACATGGTATAGCGCATGATGGCGAACACATCCATGGCCCAAATTGCGATCATGACCACGACCACAATCACGACCATGCACATCATAGCGATTCGACACATGAACATAAAGCAGATGACCATAAACATGAGCACGGTGATGGGGATCACAACCATGAACATGCAACAGCACAGGAGCATACACATGACCATGCGGAAGCAGAAGAAGAATTGGTTAAAGAAAAACCAAGAATGGAATCACCTGGCATGGTCAAAAGCATAGGGCAAGACATGATAGAAGACCATGGCGTCGAGATCACCGCTCTTTTAGTCAAATATAGCTCCCCAGCAGCAATAGGCGTGTTACCTCGATTGATCAACCAAAGCACCCATATGCAGGCCGCTTCACCAGCGATAGAGAGTTCTAGGATTTTTTCACTATTAGGTGTAGGTCTGGATTCACTTGCTATACTGGCCTATGTTATTATGTTGATTGCCACGCTGAGTGTATTTATAAGCTTATACAATGCATTAAAAGACAGACGGTATGATATGGCAATCATGCGTACCATGGGAGCCACCAAAACGAAGCTATTTGCATTAGTCGTAGCTGAAGGGCTAGTCATCACGCTGATCGGTGGCTTGGTCGGTCTACTGATGGGACATACCATACTGTACTATATAAGTACACAGACGAGTCAAAGTGCTGATTTTATTGAAGCGTTTAAGCTATACCCAAATGAACTGCTTATTCTATTAGCAGCAATAGCATTGGGTGTAATAGCCGCATTGATACCTGCATTTAAAGCATACAATACAACTATTTCAAAAACGTTATCATCCAAATAACAACAGGGTATAATCATAGACAATACAGAGAATGAACAAATTATTTTTAATACTAAACTTTCTTTTGCTGAGCACATTGGTTTCTAATGCCCAGATAAAAGATTACCCCAACCTCAATGTGCCGGACCACACTCCGATGATGAACAATACCTGGGAAGCCATTGATAAAATGATGTACAAAGTCAGCACTGAAGGCAATAAAAAGGTATATACACCGCACTATCCACCAGAGTTGAAAAAACTGGAAAACAAAATTGTAGACTTGCCGGGATATATCGTACCGCTCACGAGTGGCAGAAACCACAGTACTTTTATGCTATCGGTACTTCCGATTGCACAATGTCAGTTTTGTGGAACTAACGGTATCCCTCCTATGGTCGAGGTATTTATGAAAAAAGGGAGTATCAAGTATACGGAGGAGCCTATTAAGATCAAGGGGAAAATGAAATTCAATCCGGAACCGCTCAAAGGAAATGCGGAGATACAGCTATTCGAAGCGGAATTGATTCGCTAGCGATTCAATAAAGATACTTCAATCACGGAAGCTAATGCGGCTGTTTCAGTACGCAATCTAGCATCACCTAAAGAAATAGGAATAAAGCCAGCATCTAATGCCTGGCTTATTTCTTTTTCAGAGAAATCGCCTTCAGGACCGATCAGTAATAAATAATCGCCTTTAGATGCAAAAGCCGTAGAGATATATTTCTTTTCCGACTCCACACAATGTGCGAGACCTTTACACGATTCTGTTCCGGCAGCTTGTTGTAGAAATTTACTAAATGAAATAGTGGGGTTTACGCGTGGCAGATAAGCTTTTAAAGATTGTTTCATCGCGGCTATTGCGACCTTCTCTAACCGTTCTACCTTCACCTCTTTTCTTTCGGAATGTTCACAGATGATGGGTGTAAATTCATACAATCCGACCTCAGTGGCTTTTTCTAAGAACCATTCCAGCCGATCCATGTTCTTTGTAGGAGCCACGACCATATGCAAACGATAAGGTAATAAGCCGAACTCGGTCTGCACCTTTAATATCTTTAGACTCGTGCGCTTGGGATGCGCATCCAAAATTTCGGTTTCATATAGCCCTCCCCTCCCATCGACTAGGTGTATGGTATCTCCGACCTGTAGCCGCAATACTCTAATAGCATGTTTACTTTCTTCTTCATTCAGAAGAAAAGCAACATGATGGGGTTCTATCTCAGGGGTATAAAAAAGTTGCATTATGATTATTCGTTGTCATCGTCATTAGCGGTCTCCACTAAGTCCAACTTCACAAATTCGATGTTCTGCTGTGTTTTTTTCATAATGGTAAAGACATAGCCAAACTCTTCTGTAGACTCGCCTACATCAGGGATTTTCTCGAACACGTGGCTTACTAACCCGGCTATGGTATCATAATCCGAGCTTTCTGGAAGTTCTAACGGTAAATATCCGTTTGAATCGTGTACAGAAGCACCAGCATCTACCATATACTCCGTCTCAGAGATACGTTCGACAACAGGTGTTTCCTCGTCATACTCATCCTGTATCTCACCAACCAGTTCTTCTACAATATCCTCTAAGGTCACCATACCGGCAGTACCGCCAAATTCATCGAGAACAAATGCAATCTGAATGCGCTTTAACTGAAACTCGGTCATCAAATCATTGATTTTCTTTGTCTCAGGAATAAAGTAAGGCTTACGCATGATATTTTTTAAGACCACTTCTTTCCCTTTAACCAAGAGAGGAAGAATGTCTTTGGTGTGCACTACCCCAACAATCTGGTCTATATTATCATTATAGATAGGAATACGGGAATAGCCCTCTTCTGTAACCGTATTAATAAACTCTTCGGCAGAGTCATCAATCTCCACGGCGATTATCTTCGTACGGGGCACCATGATGTTCTTTACAATACGCTCATTAAAATCAAAAACGTTTTTGATGAGTTCATGTTCGGAAGTATTCAAAGCACCAGACTCCTTTCCTTTCTCCAATAGGTATTGAAGCTCTTCGGAGGAGTGTGTAGAATCATTAGGATTAGGCTGTATGCCGACCAAGCGCAATAGGAAGTTTGCAAATCCATTGAATACATAAATCAATGGCATCAATACCCAAGAAAAAATACGCAGTGGAATAGCCACTTTCATGGTTGTCGCTACGGGCTTTTGTATCGCAATTGACTTTGGAGCAAGCTCCCCCAATACCACGTGTAAAAACGTGATAGTACCGAATGCGATTGCAAATCCAGCCCATTTGGCCCAGCCTTGCGAGACGTCGACCTGTAGATAGGCAAACAGTTGGGATACGAGCTGTGTCATCACGGCCTCTCCCTTCCATCCTAAGCCTAAAGAAGCTAAAGTAATACCTAGCTGCGTAGCAGCTAGGTATTTATCCAAATGCTCTGTAATATTTTTTGCAATTTTAGCGACATTGCTACCCGACTTTGCTTGCAACTCTATCTGAGATGCTCTTACCTTTACTATAGCAAACTCAGCAGCGACAAAAAAACCGTTTGCAAAAACTAAAAAAATTGTCCAAAAAATATCGAGGGCCATCAGGGGTTATTTGTTTCTTATATCTTTGTTGTACAACTCAATACTCTCTAAGATAACATTTTGAGCGTAAGTACGGCCATATAAATTTTCAATTGTTACATTCTTACCTTCTAGGGCTTTGTAATCCTGGAAGAAACGTACAATCTCTTTCATCGTATGCGGAGGTAATTCAGAAAGGTCGTTAATGTGATTAACAGACATATCATTTTTTGCTACAGCAATAATTTTGTCGTCTTGCTCACCACCATCGATCATGTGCATTACGCCAATGACTTTAGCTTCGATAAGACTCATAGGAACTACATCTACAGAACAAAGAACCAAAATATCTAATGGATCTTTATCATCACAGTAAGTTTGAGGAATGAAACCGTAGTTTGCAGGGTACATCACTGAAGAGAATAAAACTCTATCCAGTTTCAGTAAGCCACTATCCTTATCGATTTCATATTTCGCTTTCGAACCTTTAGGTATTTCTATAATAGCATTTACGGAGTTTGGCAGGTCCTCACCAGGAGAAACTTGGTGCCAAGGGTGTTGTGTACTCATTAATATATTTACTGTTTATTTTGTTTCTTTTTTTTCTTTTTGGCCTTTTATCCACCGTTTTATTAGAGCAATGATTATAGGTAAGAATGCAATAACAATCATACCGACAATAATATACTCTACATAATTAATGATAGAAGGGAAAAGCTCTCCCAAATAATAGCCCGAAAGAGTCAAGACAGACACCCAGATAAATGCGCCTAAAACGTTATAAAGCACAAATTTCTTAAAGTCCAACTTAACCACTCCGGCAAATATTGGCGCAAATGTACGAATAATTGGCACAAACCGCCCTATTACCAATGCAGTACCTCCATATTTCTGATAAAACTCCTCGGCCATAACAACGTACTTTCGTTTGAAAATCAGCGAATCCTTTCGCTTGAAGAGCATAGGCCCCGTTCGATGTCCAAACCAATAACCTGCAAAATTACCCAAGATACCAGCCCCTAAGATGCCAAAATACATGGTAGTAATACCTACATCAATCTTATTAAGCGCGCAGAACAAGCCTGCTAAAAATAAAAGATAATCTCCAGGCAGGAAAAAGCCGAAAAAGAGACCAGTCTCTGCAAATACAATTAAACAAACAATATAGAATCCGCCATGACTTAATAAGTACTCAGCGTCCAATAATTGTTGAAATGACACTAAAAATTCTTGCATATTTCTTTGTTAGGATACGAGTATGAGGCCTGACTACTCGCCATTAGTGATAGAGACCACTGCGTGACGGATTTCATCCGCTATTTTAGTCATTTCCTCGGTAGGTAAAGACAATTTTGCCTTTTCAAAATTCATATCACTCACTTCATTAAGTGGGATAAGATGTATATGAGCATGTGCTACTTCTAGACCAACTACTGCAACTCCGACTTTTCGGCAAGGGAATACTTTCTTTATACCTTGAGCTACAATTTTAGCAAAAACCCACATTCCCATATACTCATCGTCATTGATATCGAATATATAATCAGTTTCCGTCTTTGGAATAACCAACACGTGCCCTGGAGTAAGTGGAGAAATATCTAAAAACGCCAAATAATCGTTGCTCTCAGCAACTTTATAGGCTGGTATCTCGCCAGAAATAATCTTTGAAAATATTGTAGACATTTATCTTTCAAGTTGATTAATGAACAAATATAACAAAACCTTCAACAAGTATTTGCATAAACTACAATGAAAGTTAGTACCTCCTATTTTTCTGACATTATGCACACATAGACAAAACCTTAAAAAAAGCGGGAGAGCCATAGTTTCTATGGCTCTCCCGCTGAAATTATAAAGTTATGAGAGCGGTTATGGCAATCCGCTCATAACCTATCTTAAATATTATCTAGAAATATCCAATATCTCAAATTCAATTTCACCTGCTGGTACATTCACTTTAGCAACATCACCAACAGACTTACCTAATAATCCTTGTGCTATAGGAGACTTAACGGATATCTTACCAGCTTTCAAATCTGCTTCGGTCTCCGATACCAATTGGTAGGTCATCTCAGCTCCATTTTTCTTGTTCTTTATCTTAACGATAGAAAGAGCCAATACTTTGGAAAGATCTAATTTAGACTCATCGATTAATCGTGCACTCGCCAACACATCTTCCAATTTGGCAATCTTCGCCTCATGTAAGCCCTGTGCCTCTTTTGCAGCGTCGTACTCTGCATTTTCTGACAAGTCGCCTTTGTCCCTAGCTTCTGCTATGGCATTGGCTATTTTAGTTCTTCCTTCAGTTTTCAGATACTGTACTTCTTCTTTTAACTTCGCTAACCCTTCTTCTGTGTAATAAGTTACTTCCGCCATAATTATTCAATTAACTTAAATAGTAAATACTAGATTCTTAATAAAAAAGAAACAAGACCACTCTTTCCTCATTTGAAAGAGTGGTCTTGTTCGATATTGACGAAGATAATTAAAACGTTTTAATTATCCAAATTCATCAAATTATTCTTCATCGACAAACTTGTACCCTAAACCTCTGACAGTCTGCAAGTAAGTCGGTTTATCGGGATTATTCTCGATTTTCTTACGTAAACGAACGACGTGCATATCCAAGGTCCTCGTATTGACATTAGAGCTATAACCCCAGACAACTTCCATCAGTTCCTCCCGGGTGATCTCTCGTCCCATATTCTGTAGAAAATGCAAGAGAATACGGTTCTCCAAGATTGTCAATTCAATCTTTTTGCCGTCTCTAACTAAAGAATGGATCTGAGGATGATGTTCGGTATTCCCAAAAACATGCACATCCTTATTATTACTTTTAGGAACGAAGAAACGCACCTTATTCTCGATCATGGCCACCAGTACATCCATATTGAAAGGCTTGGTGATATAGTCCGTGATACCATAGCTATAGGCGTCTATTTTGTCTACATCCTGGGATTTGGCAGTCATCATAATGATGATATTTTCAAATCCTTCTTTGCGTACAGCCTGACAGACATCGATACCTTCTTTACCAGGAAGCATCCAATCCAACAATACGATATCTGGTTGAAGCTCTAAGATTAACTGTTCTGCCTCCAATCCATTTCCTACTTGGATGACCTTATAATTCTCTGTTTGTAAACGATGACTTACTAAAAAACGTAAGTTTTCATCATCTTCTACAACAGCAACCGTAATATCTTTTTCCATAATTTATGTTTTTTTAACTTCTACAGGGAAACTAAGTGTAAAAACCGTACCAACATTCATTTGGCTGTCCACTTTTATATCCCCCCCCATAAACGCTGTAATCTCTTTACAAAAGGCCAATCCCAAACCAATACTTCCTTGCTGGTTAAATTGGTTCTTGACGCGGTAAAACTTTTTAAAAATACTATTAAATTCTTTCTTATCTATACCAATCCCACGATCTTTGAATAAAATAACAAAATTCTTTTTGTTTTGTTGCACTTTGATGTCCAAAACCTTTCGATCGGGAGCTGAATACTTGTAGGCATTATCGATTAGATTTTGAAAAACACTTGTCAACAGAACAGGATCTGCATACATTTCATTTTTCACATCAATACTATAATTCAACTGCAAATCGGGATATTTGATGTGTGTCGCATCAAATATATGCTGACAGAACTCATTCAATTCGATATACTCGCCATTAAACTTAATGGATTTATTCTCAATCTGCGCAAAGGACAATAGCTTATTCATCAAAGCATTCAGCTTATCGGCTTCCTGATCGAGAATCCGCCCATACATATTCCGCTCCGTATCGGATAGCTTATCGGCACTCTTGATATTATTACCTGCTATTTTGATAACACTGACCGGTGTCTTGAACTCATGGGTCAGATTATTAATAAAATCGTATTGCAACTGATACAAACGGCTATTGATCATTACATTCCGATAGACCAAGTAGCCTACCATCAAAAGAATAAAATAAATCAACGAAAGCCCTAGTACCACCGGAAAGAAACGCCTATTAACATCATGCTGAATAAATTCTCTAGAGGCTTCGAACTGTAACTTATAATCGGACAGTGCTCCCGGCAAAGCCAGTTCCGTACTCAAATAAGCAGCATTCTTGACAACGTACTGATCGACTACCGGCTTGATAACAATATCCTCATAAAGATTCGGATACTTGTTCAGGATAGCCATCTTACGTGGCTCTATCGTAAAGACAAACAGATCCTGCTCATAATCACTCTTTGGCAAGTCCTCAAAACGCATCATGGACTTGTAAGCCATGATATCAGACATCCTCGGAATATTTAAATAAGAGATCTTACCGGGTTGCAACGTGTAGAATACTTTATAAATATCATTATCAGTCAACCGCGTAGAATCGGAAACCCTATCTAAAAAACCGGCCAACTTAAGCATCATGTTATTAAAATCCTCGGCATAGTTCTTATAGTCATCCGAACTCTGGTGTACACCAATAAATCGATTCTTAGGATCCAGCTTAAAATTATAGGAATTGCGCGACGATATACCTAAATTATTAAAACGTACACCTTTGCCCAATGTGTCCCTATTGGTAAATACAACATCGAAAAAGTTTACATTATCCACAAAAGGATACCTACGAAGCACGGTATTAGAAAATTCGGCTGCCTGGGTGGAATCGATATAGCCCTGATAATAGCTTATTTCGGGGACCTTCGTGGTGAAGAACTCATTAAAAGGTTTTATAAATTCATCAAAGACCTCTACTTTTTTATTATTGAACTCGGTCTCCACGAAATTCGTGGTCATCTTCCGCGCAAAAAAAGCAGACGTCACGAACAGCACGGTGACCAAGACCAAGAATGTGATTAAAAGGCCGAAATTCTTTCGATATTGTAAACCAAAGTTTGCCATTTGCTATAGCTGTTCTTTTAGGAACTGTTCGATCATTTGGTAATATTCAATTACATTCTCATCCTTCTTGAACCGACGGCCTTCCTCCTCCTTATATACATACCGCACAGGAACATTATTGTTTTTAACTTTCTGCACAAACTGATTGACATCGGTCAGGCTATTGAAACGATCTCGTCCCCCGTGGAACATCAAAATTGGCATCCTCACCTTTTCTGCATGGAACAAAGGTGATGTAGCCTTAAATAGCTCGTACTCTTTCGTAGGATCGCCAATAATATTATAGTATAGCTGTAGATAAGGCTGATAATAAGGCGGTATCTCTTTCAAATAGGTAAACAGATTGGTATAACCTGATGCCGAAATAGCACACTTATAGAGCGTAGGATTAAAACAGGCGGCATATAAGGCAGAGTATCCGCCAAAACCGGTACCCATTATCGCTATTTTATTTTTATCCGCTATACCCTGATGAATCAGCCAAGCTACTCCATCACTAATATCGTTTTGAATCTCACCACCCCATTGCTTAAAACCTGCCGTATAGAATTCCTTACCGTAGCCTACAGATCCCCTATAGTTCACTTGAAAAACCGCATACCCACGATTGGCTAAAAACTGTACTTCGGAATTAAATCCCCACACATCTCTCCTATTCGGACCATCATGAATCAAAACCACGACCGGATAAGAATCCTTCTTTACCAGCGGATAGGTCAAGTAACCTTTGATGGTCCTACCATCCCTAGAGTCAAAACTAACCTCCTCCATTGGCGCAAGACGCTTACCGCTCAGTGCAGGATTCATAATAGAGAGCTCTACAATCTTATCTTTCTTTTTGGAATAGTAATAAATCCCACCAGGATCGACGTCTGTATAGGTTTTAAACAGTACGGTATTAAATGTACTATCCATATCAAATATATCAATGTTATAACCATCAAACTTGTTGGCTATTTTTGAATATATCTTTTTGAAATCTTTATTAAGAATACGGGTTTCCTTTTTGTTCAACATTCCAGTGGTAAAGATCATTTCCTCCCTGGAAAACGAATATCCCTCTCTATTCATATCGACATGCTTGTCTTCCGCTATGACCTCCTCCTTTCCAGTACGTAGATTTAGCTTTACAACAGCAAGTTTGTCTCTTCCGACATTGGACATTGCAAATATTGTCCCATGATCACCCTTCACGGGTCCAAGAGGAAGTATCGTCGTCGCAAAATCGGCCTCTACGACTTTATGATAGGGATCGCCTTCTTGTTCACGATAGAGCAATTGGTCTTCGACACTATCGCTCGTCAGTGCCAACCTAACCTTACCATCCGTAGACGCATACCATGAACTAATATTTCCAGGGTTCTGCTCCACCAATCTCGGCCCGGAACCGTCTAAAGGGACGCGGTATAGATCAAACACTGAAGAATCCCGAATATTCATTTCAGCCAGCAGCGCACCTTCTTTAGACCGCAACGGATTCAGCCAGCTTAAGGCATGCTTTGCTGGTGCAAATAAAGGGCGGGCTACTTCATGATGAATATCTATGGTAAAAATGCGCAAACTGTCTTCATGGGATTGGGTATTGAAAAAAACAAGTCTATCGTTACCTATCCAAAAAAAATATTGGACATTCATATTGTCCTGG
>JAITLW010000207.1 GCA_031277715.1 Sphingobacterium sp.
AATACAAAAATATAAAATATCTATCAGAATACGCCATACTTTCGGATTATCTATTATGCAAGATTCCTACCTGCATTTACGACCCCATATATGGTACGTCCAATAAGCTTTCTATACACATCCTCCTGCTCCACAGTGAGGTTTTCTTCACGTAGCCTGCGAATAGCATAATGTTGGATAATCAAAAGAGGTAATACTATTTTTTCCCGTTCTAGAATCGACGCCCGCTCGACTGGATAGTTTTCCATAAGTACGCTTGCACCACTCAATTTCAACAAATAGGTCTTAGTCTTCACATATTCATCATAGAGTATACGCCAGAATTCGCCAAAA
The DNA here is from genome assembly GCA_031277715.1 of Sphingobacterium sp. GTDB lineage: Bacteria > Bacteroidota > Bacteroidia > Sphingobacteriales > Sphingobacteriaceae > Sphingobacterium. The sequence continues at coordinate 334 of JAITLW010000207.1, forward strand.
GTAGGGTCGTCCTTCATGTAAGAAGTAATAGAAAAATTCGACTTTGTCATGGACATCATACAGTTATCAATAAGGGTATTGAAAAAACCTGAATTTTCATACAGATTACGTACGTAAGACCATAAATTATTCTCTTCCGCCCACTGTAAAGCTGTCCCAACACCAAAGAAACCAGGAATATTCTGTTTCAGTTGGCTCCAAGAAGTCACAAAAGAAATCGCTCGGAGATCCTCTAGCCGAAGATCCTTATCGGAATTTCGTTTCACAGGGCGACTACTGATATTGATAGAAGAGAGCTCCTTCAAAGGACTTAATGCCTCTAAATATTTTAAAAAAAGCGGATGGTTACGCAAAGACAAAAACTTAGTATGACTAGCTTCGGCCATGTCCTCAATAATCTGTTTTTGTTTTTCTGTCAGTGTATCGCCTTGATTTTGTCTGATTTCTGAAATCAATCCCGCGTGTAATAGTTGTTCAATATTATACTGTGCGGTATCCAAAGAACCGTATTGACTACTAATAGTCTGCCCTTGTATGGTCAATTGTATATGCTTATTTTCGATCTCGGTTCCCATAGAAGCATAAAACCGCTGTGTCTTCCCACCTCCACGGGCCGGAGGGCCACCACGGCCGTCAAAAAATACCAGATCCACCTCATACTCCCTCGCTAAAGCAGTCAGCTCCATCTTCGCATTATAAATAGACCAATTGGCCATAAGGTATCCCCCATCTTTTGTACTATCAGAAAAACCAAGCATAATAGTCTGCTTATTACCTCTCCTTTGTAGATGTGAAGCATAGGTAGGATTACTATACAACGTGCGCATCACGTCTGAGGCTCGAGCTAGGTCATCTACAGTCTCAAACAAAGGAACAAAATCGACAAACAACTTATCCGCTTGCCATCCTTCCCATAAAAACAATTGCATCAAACCCAATATATCTGAGGCCTGCTGACAGTTTGAAATAATAAAACGCTGCGCTGCCCGTTCTCCTCCCGAACGTTGGATATCTTTTAATAGACGTATTACACCTATTGTATCTTTAACCAACGGTTCCGCATCATCTTTATACGCTAAATTATCTTCCGTAAAACGTAGTGTCTGCTGTTTGCTTTCCTCGCTCGTCGTGAGCTGTGTCACCTCAATATTTAGTTTCTCACCATGTTCTTGCACCAAATAGTTAATCGTCTGCCGTAAGACAGAACTATCTTGACGGATATCCAACGTCGTAAAGTAACAACCAAACGTATTTACTTTACGAATTAAATCTTCAACTAGCTCAACAAACAAACCGTTGTGTAAAGAATGAAGTACCTCTCTAATAGCGTTTAGATTCTCCAGTATTTCTACCGTATCATCTTTAGGGTTTTCCACCGTATGAAAACTATTTGTATAGAACAGCTCTTGAAGATTCTCCAAGTAACCTTCCACTCCCTTAAAAGTAATCCGCCTTTTTACCACTCTAAAATCACGGTAGTAACAACGGAATAAAATGGTCCTAAGCATTCCTGCCACACGTTTTGTGCTCTCGACAGTCACATTCGGATTCCCATCACGATCTCCTCCGGGCCAAAACCCTAACTCTATCAACTGCTTTACATCTTCCGATGGCACTTCTAGCTCATCATCGATCTTAGATTGAATACCTGAGGTAACTTTATAAAAAACATTCTCTAAGTACCAAGCCAAGCTCACCGCCTCATCCACCGGCGTAGGACGCTGTTGTTTTATGAAAGGCGTTTTCCCCAATTGCTGAAGTAAAAGATGAATATTGGAGATATCATTTGCCTTTATCGCTTCGATCAGATCATTGATTATCCCGAGCACCGGCCCTGGATAGAACTGCGTAGGATGAGCGGTCAATACCAACCGTACGGAAAAATCACGCAATTTCTCTACGAGTTGTTTTTTTAGTTTAGCATCATTCTGAGCCAGCTTGAACAAAGAGTTTAATCCTCCGATTTCATCACTTTTCCCAACGGCCTGAAAAGAAGAGTCTTCTATGGCATCGAATAGAACCACCTGACGTTCGATATACTGTACAATTCTAAAAAGAAGATCTACACGATCTTCATCTTGTATATATTGCTCATACTGCTGAAAAAAACTATCGATTATAGTCTCTGGTGTAGAATTCTTCTCAACACCTTGCTCACAGTGCGTAGTAAAAAACGGAAGCAATGTCCCTGTATGCTTTACACGCTGAAAAGGTAATGTTAAGAACAGACTTTTAAATAAATCAAAGCGCGTGAGCACTTCATTCTCAAATACGGCTTGTTTTTGACTTAATTTCATTTCAATAAATTATGTATGATCCTTTCGTCTCACTGATTAGTGTACTCAGAGAGGTATATCTAAAGCAAAAAACCTCCAAAAGCAGCAAACAAATATACAGTTTAATATTAAA
>JAITLW010000236.1 GCA_031277715.1 Sphingobacterium sp.
ACTTTATACTTTTTTTTTTTATGGCCTAATCCATCGCCATGGTGGATATAACATGATTTTCCATTGAGGTCTAGAATTAACTCATTGTCGATAATAGTAGCTCCGATTTCTTTTTTTAAATAACCAAACATCCACATATCATGGTTGCCTTTGAATAGGGTTATTTTTATACCCAAGTCGGCCAATTCGGCGAGTTTTCCTAAAAATCGGATATAACCTTTAGGAACTACCGTACTGTATTCAAACCAAAAGTCAAAAATATCACCCACTAGATAGAGCTCAGAAGCATCCTGTTTGATATGGTCCAGCCACTTCACAATTTCTCGTTCCCGGATTTCGGATTGCTCCTTAGGATAAGACCCTAAATGGAAGTCGGAAGCAAAATATATCTTTTTAGCAATTTGCATGTTGGTGTAAAACTACCAAAATGCGCTGATTTTACAAATAGAGGATTCTTTGTGGCTATTCTATTATTTATAGGATATCTATTCATAGACTAGATTCGTAGAAGATATTGATTGGCTCATGAAAGTTTTAAAGGATGAATTATTTCCTTAGTTTTGTTAGAAAGAATGATCAATTATGAAGAAAAATATTGGTTTTATAATGCTGTCAATGGCATTGGTAGCATGTCAACAGAATAAACAAATTGAGTCGGTGAAAGATATTACATTACAGCCTTATCCTAAGACAGATAAAGTCGAGCAAAAGGACGATTTTTTTGGAGTTTCCGTGGAGGATCCTTATAGATGGTTGGAAGATGACATGTCCGATAAGACTAAAGCCTGGGTTGCTGCAGAAAATGAGGTGACACAGAGCTATCTGAAGCAGATTCCCTTTCGCAATGCGATTGCGCAGCGACTGGAGAAGTTATGGAATTATGAAAAATATTCCGCCCCGTTTGTTGAAGGAGATTATACCTATTTTTATAAAAATGATGGGTTACAGAATCAGGCTGTGCTCTATCGTAAAAAAGGAGATAAGGGAACTGAAGAGGTATTCCTGGATCCGAATAAGTTTTCGGCAGATGGTACTACGTCGTTAGCTGGGATTAATTTCAGCAAGGACGGTTCATTGGTTGCATATCAGATTTCGGAGGGAGGCTCTGACTGGCGTAAAGTAATTGTGTTGCGCACAGCAGACAAGACCATATTAGGCGACACGTTGATCGATGTCAAATTCAGTGGGCTGGCCTGGCGTGGAAATGAAGGGTTTTATTACAGTTCCTACGATAAACCAAAATCAGGATCGGCACTGTCGGCGATGACAGATCAGCATAAGTTATATTTTCATACCTTAAATACTGCACAGTCTACGGATGAGCTAATCTTTGGTGGAGAAAAACTACCTCGAAGATATATCGGTGCAGGACTAACCGAAGATCAGCGCTTTTTGGTTGTTACAGCAGCAAATACTACCTCTGGGAATGAATTGTATGTACGGGATTTGGCAAACCCTGCCGCGGGTTTTGTAACGATTGTAGATAACTTTGACAAAAACCACGCTATTTTGGATAATGATGGTGACCGGTTCCTTATTTACACAGAGTTAGGAGCGCCTAATGGTAAGATTGTCGAGACGGTTCTCGCTAATCCTAAACCTTCTGAATGGAAGGATTTGATTGCAGAGACAGAAAATGTATTAAGCCCTTCGATAGGAGGAGGGAAGATATTTGCATCTTATCTAAAAGACGCTACTTCGCTCGTGCAGCAGTACGACCGTGAAGGGAAATTGGAACGGGAAATCACCTTGCCAGGCGTAGGTACAGCGAGTGGTTTTGGAGCAAAGAAAGAGGATAAATCCCTTTATTATACTTTCACTTCTTATATCAATCCTGGAACAATCTATAGCTACGACATTGCCTCTGGTAAGTCTGATGTGTATAAGAAAGCGCAAATTCAATTTGATCCGACACAGTATGAATCCAAACAGATTTTCTACACGTCAAAAGATGGCACAAAAGTGCCCATGATTATCACTTATAAAAAAGGCATAAAGCTGGACGGTACCAATCCTACCATGTTGTACGGATATGGAGGTTTTAACATCAGCCTAACGCCCTCGTTCAGTACAGCTAATATTATTCTCTTAGAGCAAGGCGGTGTATATGCTGTTGCAAACCTGAGAGGCGGTGGCGAGTACGGTGAGAATTGGCACGTAGCAGGTACAAAAATGAATAAGCAGAACGTTTTTGATGATTTTATTGCGGCGGGAGAGTACTTGATCAAAGAGAAGTATACCTCATCCGAACGATTGGCAATTGCAGGTGGATCAAATGGAGGATTATTGGTAGGCGCCTGTATGACACAAAGACCAGAATTATTTAAAGTGGCTTTCCCTGCGGTGGGCGTATTGGATATGTTACGCTACCATAAATTTACAGCAGGTGCAGGTTGGGCATTTGATTATGGCACAGCAGATGATAGTAAAGAAATGTTTGAGTACTTGTACAAATATTCTCCTTATCACGCTTTGAAGCCCAACACATCTTACCCAGCGACGATGGTTATGACTGCAGATCACGACGATCGTGTTGTACCGGCTCACTCTTTCAAGTTTGCCGCACGTTTGCAGGAATATAACGTAGGGAACAATCCTATGTTAATCCGTATAGATACGAATGCTGGGCATGGAGCAGGCAAATCTACGGCTATGCAGATTGCCGAACATGCTGATAGATGGTCCTTTATGTTCCAGAATATGGGGATGAGTTATAACGAAATTAAGTAAAGCAAATGGTTCAAAACCTCATACAGCACATCAATGGTATCACACCCTTAACCGAAGAGGAAGAGGGGATTGTTGCCGAGTTGGTTCGAGAGAAGACATTAGCCCGTAAACAATTTTTGCACCGGGCGGGAGAAGTTGCGCAGTATTCTGCTTTTGTGGTCGAAGGGTGCCTGCGGTCTTATGCGGTAGATCGGAATGGCTTCGAGCACATTTTACAGTTTGCCCCAGCCAACTGGTGGATTTCTGATATGTACTCCTTTGTTAAGAATAAACCCAGCGAATTGAATGTCGACGCACTTTTAGAAACCAAAGTGCTATTGCTGAGCCGTTCTTGTCAGGTGAGTATTTTTGACCGTATCCCTAAGTTGGAACGGTATTTCAGAATATTAACAGAAAATGCATTGGCGGCAAGTAATCACCGCACTATAAATTATCTCAGTCTTCCTGCTAAAATAAGGTATGAGAAGTTCTGTACGATGTATCCTACGCTGATAAATACGATCCCTCAAAAATCAGTGGCATCCTATATCGGGATCACTCCAGAGTTTTTAAGTAAACTTCGGGCGGAGTTCTAGCTTAGAAAAATGGGCTATCATACACTATGATAGCCCATTTTTTTTTAATCTAGATTAAGAATTGAACGCACAATTAGGGCTTATCTTTGTATTATATAATAAAAGGAGGAAAAATGGCACATACAATTTTGTACAGATCAGACAGTCGGGGACACGCAGATCATGGCTGGTTAAAAAGCGCACATACATTTAGTTTTGCAGGCTATCATGATCCAGAGCGCATACACTTTGGGGCGTTACGTGTTTTTAACGATGATTACGTGACCGGTGGTAATGGATTCGGTAGGCATCCGCACGATAATATGGAGATTATCTCCATTCCACTAGAGGGTACCTTGGCACATCAGGACAGTATGGGAAATAGTGGTACTATAGAACCCGGAGAGATCCAGGTGATGAGCGCTGGTACTGGGATACAACATAGCGAGTTTAATGCCAATGAAACCGAAGCTGTCCAGTTTTTGCAGATATGGTTGTTTCCTAATAAGCAGAATGTCGAACCTCGCTATGACCAGATTCGGATAGATCCTGCAAATCGTAAAAACAAACTCCAGCAGATTGTCTCTCCCAACAAGGACGACGAAGGAACCTGGATCCATCAGGATGCTTGGTTTCATAGAACAGACCTCGATGAAGGCAAGAGTATAGACTATGTGTTGAAAGGTGCTGGTAATGGTGTATTTGTATTTGTTCTGGAAGGAGAGGTACAGGTAGGCGAAACGACTCTGTACCGCAGAGACGCTGCAGGAATTACTGAAACGGATAGTATTACCTTGAGTGCAAGAAAAGAGAGCTCTTTATTACTTATAGAAGTTCCTATGCTCTAAGGGAAGAAAATTGTTTAATATATCTGAAAGGAGGCTGTACTAGTACAGCTTCCTTTTTTTAATACCCTTTTTATTACAGGAGGACAAACTATTTTTATAATTTTAGCATTCTCCACAAACAATGTTTTTCTGGGCTTGTTTGTGTTATAATAAGGCTTAAAGCCGGTGTAATGATGGATTGTAAATAGAAACAGCCGTATTGTCATTGTACCGATGAGCTAAAAATAAAAATAGGGTATGCTAATGAAAACTAAGGTATTGTCAATGATGTTGACATTGTTGTATATCAGCTTTATACAGTTGGCTATGGGGCAGTCTGCAGTAGATTCATTAGTACAGCAACCCGCCGATTCAGTTAGGTTTTCCAAGCAGTTGTGGAAGCCTATCCGACTCGATAAGCCAGATTCAGAACAACACGTTCTGAATCCTCAACGACCTAAGCATTTTTGGCGGGCAGGTACAGAATGGTTTCTTGCTCAGGCTTTCCCGGCTACTTTCAACCGGTTTATAACCAAAGACCCTTATTCCTATATCACTTTCAAAAACTTTATTAATCATCAGCGCTTGAGCGCTTGGGATTGGGATGATAACCAATTTACGACGAATCAGATCGACCATCCATACCATGGACAGATTTATTTTAACGCATTTAGAAGTAACGGTTATAATTTCTACCAGTCTAGTTTAGCTACATTTGTAGGTTCTTATATTTGGGAAACAGCTGGAGAGACACAACACCCAGCAATAAATGATCTCGTTAATACTACTTTTGGCGGTATTATTCTCGGTGAGATGACACATCGGGTATCCCGTAATATTTTAGCTAGGAGTAGGAAGGGGCATAATGTTGTCGGTAATGAGATTGTAGCCCTGATTGTAAATCCGGTCAATAGCTTGAATCGATTGCTGGATGGAAAGTGGGGGAAACGTGTAGATGACTATTATTTAGCGGATTCTTCGGTTATCAGTGCTGAAATAGACGCTGGGTTTAGACGATTTGATGCAAAAGAAGGAGACTTTTTATCCAAAGGTAAAGATTCTTTCTACACTCGGTTGAGGTTTAAATACAGCAACGGAGAGCATAATTATAAGCGTCCGTTTGACCAGTTTTCTGTCAATCTGGAAGCAGGGACTGGTGATAGTACCTTTATCAACGCAGTCAATGTCCATGCACTTTTGTATGGAGCTCGTTTTTTCAAGTCACAGAAAGGAGAGCATTATGGGACATTGAATGCACATTACGATTTTTATAATAACGATGCGTTCTTCTATGGTGCCCAGAGTTTAAATTACAATTGGCTTTCTGAGTTTACCTATAAAAGAGAAAATAAACTCAATCTCAGTTTAGGAGTGGGAGCGGTGCTTCTGGCAGCAGTCCCTGATCCTTATCTGTTGTATGGCGCTAGCCGCAATTACAACTATGGATCAGGGGCGTCTTACCGATTTAAGGGAGACCTTAGTTTGTTGAATAGATTGTTGTTTACAGCAGATTATAACGGAGGTGTTTTCTATACCATCAGTGGCACCCCGTCCTATTATATATTACATGCCGCTACCGTAGAAGGTAGCCTACGTGTTTTTAAAAGATGGTCTATAAATCTGCGGTCCGGATACTTTGCCTTACAGGGCGAGTTTAGAGATGAAAAATATCCCGATTTTTATCGGGAATTTCCATTTGGATCGGTATCTATTGGGTACAATATCCAGTTTTAAGCTTTATACTGCATATGTTCCATTTTCTTTCCGAAGATAGACAGTTCTTTCTTTACAACGAATCCCAATTTTTCATAGAGACGTTTGGCATCAGGATTATCAAAATCTACTAATAGCCCAACTACTTCCTTCTTTTTATGTACATATTCATCAATCACATGATTAATGAGTAGTTTTCCAATACCTTTTCCTTGGGCAGAGGCACTCACGGCGATGGTGTCTAAGTATATTTCTCCAGCTTGTGTTTCGTTGGCGACCTCATAGTCTATCGCATATTGCGTTTTGATATAGTCTAGGACAGGTTGACGTAGTTGTTCCAGTTGAGATCCGGGGTACAAACATATCTGTCCTAAAATACCGTCTTCGCTTTCGACCACGAAAATATATTCATAAGAATACTGGTTTTTCTCCTGTTCTATAAGCGTCTTAAGGAATCTTTTGCCCTCTTCAAAATCTTCTTTACCAATAAACTGATATACTATTTCTGTCATCGCTAATATCATTAGTTCGGCGATTTGAATAGCGTCTTCTTTTTTTGCTTTACGGATTTGCATTTTTTTTAGTTTTGATTCTAAGATTAGGGCGATGCCAATAGATTGGCTCCTTATATCTTATTTGGAATATGAAATATAACGAAAAAGGGGTTAACATATTACTGTTAACCCCTTTCTTATTCTTGAAGATTACTTATTTGTTATCTAGTTTTTCAAACTTATCGTAATCTATTTTTTTAGATTTTGTCTTAACAGTAGTTTTTAAGTGATCAAAAACCTTAAGGGCTTTTACCTCTTCAAACAAACGGTTTGCTTGCTCTCTATCCGATAGAAGTTGCATTGCAAATTGACCTAGTTGCTCATCTGTAGGCTCTTCATTGATGTTGTACATCTTGATTTGACCATAGATACGTTCTTTTGCTAAATCTACAACCTCATCGTATTTTACTTCTAGGTTATTAGCTGTAACGATTCTATTCTCGATGATTGTCCATTTCAGGTTATTCAAGAAATCTGCAAAACCTTCTTCAATTTCTTCTGCTGAAAGGTTCGGGTTTGTAGCCTGTAACCATCTTTTTAAGAAATCTTCAGGAAACTTAGCCTCTACTTTCTCCATACCAAAAGTATACATATCGTTACGTAACTTTTGTGCAGAATTTTGTTTGAATAAGTTCTCTACCTCTTCTTTAACTTTTTCGTTAAATTGCTCTTCTGTAGTAACTTCTCCTTCAGGGAACAATTTGTCGAAAAATTCTTGATTCAAATCAGCTTCTTCAAGACGGTTGATATTCTGAACTGAAAGTTCAAATTTAGTAACGTCAAGATTTTCAGCTTCCTCTTCTGTAATGCCTAAGATGCGAGCGATGTCAGCAACTTTGAATGCTTTTTTAATATCGATTTTAACAGTATCATCTTTTTTAAGACCTACCAACGATTTTTTAATCTTAGCATCCTCGATTACGTCTGTACGCACAGATGTAGTTTTTTCTATACCGTCTTCTTTCTCTTGTTTCAAAGTAGCGTATAATACGTCACCTTCTTCAGAGACTTCAGGGTTAGTCATTTTTCCGTAGCTACGGCGTAAATTTTTAGTACGTTCTACCAAAGTAGCTTCGTCAGCTTTGATGTCATACTCTGTAAACTCTGTTTCTGCAGAGAAAGGAACATCAAAAATAGGAGCTAGTCCGATTTCGTAGTTAAAATTAAATGTATCTTTAAAATCCCAATTGTATTTGTTGTCTTCTTCGTTATCTACAGGAAGAGGTTGACCTAAAACTTCAAGTTTCTCTTCTGTGATATATGCAGAGATTTTTTCATTTACAACGCGATTGATTTCATCCAACAAAATAGCCTTACCGTATGTACGTCTAATATGGCCCGTAGGTACCAATCCAGGACGAAAACCAGGTAGTTTTGCTTTTTTTGCTTGATCTTTAATCGCTTTGTCAACTGCAGGATTATAATCTTCTGGGGTTAAATCAACGGTAATTTTAGCGCTGATATCGTCGATTTTCTGATGTGAAATGTTCATACTTTTCTTAAGCGTTCGTTATTTTCGCATTATAAAAAAAATCCTCCCGATTTCTGTTGGTCGGGAGGATATCAAGTGCGGAAGAAGGGACTCGAACCCCCACGCCTTGCGGCGCCAGATCCTAAGTCTGGTGCGGCTACCAATTACGCCACTTCCGCAGTTATTAGGATTTCTTTTGTGATACAAAGATAGAACTCAAAATGATATTTGTCAAGCCTTTTCTATAAAAAAAGATGAATTAGATGTGGTTTTTCATCTAACAGCCTATAATTCAAGTTGATTTTTTTAAAAAAAAGTTTACCGAAATATGAAGTAGAGCGGTAATGAGGACTTCTACGGAGGATTTATGCTTATATATAGGAGTGATTTGCGATATATTCGTCTATCGTTTCTTGTTATAGTCGGTTATTTTTTTGAAAAAATAGTTGTGAGTATGAATTTTTGTATGTTACTTTGAATATCAAAGTACTTTTATGAGTCAACAGGATTTAATTAAGGAAATAGGACAGATACGCTCGTTGATGGAGCGTTCTTCAAAATTTATGTCCATAAGTGGTCTTTCAGGTATCCTTATAGGAAGCTATGCCTTACTGGGTGCTTTCTTTGGTTACATTACCGTATATGGCTACCGCAGTGATTTCAGATATAGGGACAATTATATTACAGATTCCGGTATTATAGGTAAGCTTGTTCTTATAGCTGGATTAGTATTACTATTGTCTGTCCTTACGGGCTTCTTGATGGCTAAGTATAAGGCAAAGAAGAATAACCAAACTATTTGGAACGCGACCAGTAAAGGATTGCTGACTGCAACTGCGATACCGCTATTGACAGGAGGATTGTTCTCGATCCTACTTGTATATAAAGGAGAGTATGGTTTAATCGCTTCTTCGCTATTGATTTTTTATGGATTGGCGCTATGCGCAGCCAGTACATTTACTTTCAAAGAAGCAAGATGGTTAGGTCTGATGGATATCGTATTGGGGCTATTGGCGCTATGTTTTCCAGGATACGGACTTTGGTTTTGGGCTATCGGTTTCGGTCTATTACATATTATTTACGGAATTATAGTTCATCAACGTTACGAAAAGTGAGTTTAGACCTATCCCTATATGATAAAGTGTTGGAGAATCGTGTCCGTTTGCAGATCATGAGTGTATTGGTTGCAAATGAGTATTACGATTTTAATTCGCTGAAAGAACTTTTGCAGGTGACAGATGGTAATTTAGCGTCTAACCTTAAGAGTTTGGAAAAGGAGGGCTACCTTATCGTAGAAAAAAGTTTTGTGGATAGAAAACCTAATACAAAGTATATCCGTACAGATAAAGGGCAGAAAGCATTTGAAAACCATTTGAGCGCACTCGAAAATTTAATAAAGCAACAGTATAAGTAGTTTTTTTTTGCTCTTCAACTTTGAAAAACAAAGTACTTTCTGTTTCGTTCATGTAAGCTTACAAGTACATTTTAGAAAAGAATATAGTTAATCACATTTAAAACAATAATAATCATGGAAAATGAAGTAAAAACTCCCCCACAACTCCCCAGTCCGAATATGACAGTTTTCGAACGGCTTAGTAACTCCGTTATTTTAAAGCTGTTTGTCATCTTCGTCCTGCTGTTGATAATGATGATTCCCATGTCATTGGTTGATGATTTGGTCAGTGAGCGAAAGAATCGGGAGCAACAGGTTTCTTCTGAGATAGCGGCCAAATGGGGAAGAGATCAGGTAATTGCTAGTCCCGTATTGGCTGTTCCTTATGACTATGTGAGCGAAGTGGTTGAAAAAGATAGTAAAGGTAAAGAGTTCGTCGTGCAGCGTATCGACCAGGATTGGATGTTTCTATTGCCTAGTCAGACACAGGTACAAACAGATATTAAGCCAGAGAGCCTGAAGAGGGGGATCTACGAATCTGTCGTATATAATTCAAGTTTTACTATAAAAGGAAATTTCGCTGGCATGGATATGAAACTGCTTCCAGTTGCGGCAGATAAAATGAGATGGAGTGAAGCTCGCTTGGTATTTGGCGTACAGGATGTAAAGGGATTGTCTGCTGATCCTGAATTGGAATGGGCGGGACAAAAACTACCACTAACCATGGATGTCAGAAATTTTCAGCTGTTTAATAATAACATGGTGGCTAGTCTGCCACTAGCTAAAGGAGAGGATACCAAGTTTGATTTTAAGATTCAGGTCAAATTAAGAGGTTCTAAATCTATTAACTTCTTACCGTTGGCCAACCATACGCTGGTCGAAGCAAAGGGAAATTGGGGAAATCCAAGTTTCAACGGGGCTTACCTCCCGGAGGTGCGTGAGGTATCGGATAAGGATTTTAATGCATCATGGAATATTCCTTCTTTTGGTAGAAAGCTACCACAGCAATGGTCTGGAGGAAATGATCGTTTGTACCGCTTTTCGGGAATGTCACTTGCTGAGGCTGATTTTGATAATTACACAGAGACAACCGAAACCGTGGCAAGCGCGAATATAGAAGCAGCGACAGACATGGATATGGTCCAGATTAACTTCCTTCCAGAAGTGAATAACTATCAAAAGACAACCCGGGTTGCCAAATACGGAATACTTGTTATCGTATTGACGTTTGCATCCTTATTTTTTACAGAGATCATTAAGAAGCAACGCATTCACCTCATCCAATATATCCTGATAGGGGCAGCGATGATTTTGTTCTATTCTCTATTATTGGCTATTTCCGAACATCTTGGATTTAATATTGCCTATTTATTGGCAGCCGTGGCTACCATCGTATTGATTGCTTCTTTCATCCGGATGATTACCAAAGACAATAAAACGGCGTTGTTGTTTACAGGAATTTTAGGATTGTTCTACGGTTTTATATTCGTATTGATGCAACTACGGGACTACTCACTGATTGTTGGTACAGTCGGGGTATTTGTTATTCTTGCTATTCTTATGCGGATATCGACAAAGGTCAATTGGTATCAATTTGATAAACAATGAGGCTAGGCTCAGAAGGCATCAAGATGTATGTTACATACATCTTGATGCTACTTAAACGATTTTAACTAAGTCTTTTTGATAAAGCCTTGTTAGACGCAACCTGCATAGACTGAATCGGACATGGCTCCAGTGAATACATCTAGTACCCCCATGTAGATATGTAGTTGTTCTATTTCTTTAAAGTGCTTGGGTAATTGCCATTCCAGTTGACCATTATTAATGGTCGCCCCTCCGCTATAAATACTAGCCTCGTTTTCGATATCATATGCCAATAATAGTATGTTATAGTGCTTATCTTGATATCGCTGTGACTCCCATGCTATTGTCAAATTATCCTTATTTCTATTTAGTGAAGTGATTATTGGGATCTGGAGGTCTCCCCTAAAAATCAATGCTTTTTCTGGATTGACATACGGAATAGTATCCTCGGTATAGTCTAGGGCTGTTTTGAAAATGTGTGATTGTGCCTTTTGAAAAGCTCCAATACGACTCTCCGGAGGTGCCAAGTTTTTATAGCCTAACTTGATAATCTCATTGATTGGGGCTAAAAACTTCGATACAGCCTTCATCCGATTACGGTTAATAAGGGCCAAGGGGCTAGGTTTACGCTTGACATTATTAGGAAGTCCACGAATAATTGCTTGTCCATTTAACTCATAACCTACAATACTTCCCACCTTCCCAGAGAATGGACCATTGATACCACCTTTTAGAATTGCCATAATTGTGTGTTTTAGGATAGTCGTCTTCGAAGTCTATCCGGTGTTAGTTTATAATTAACTTATACTAAATATACATATTCTTTTGGTTATATAAAATTATACTAGTGAGTATATAGAGCTATTATAGTGTTTTACCTCTATGAACCCTCTATAAACCCTCTGTTTAGACTCTATAAAATCTCTATAAAAATAGTCTTTGTAACGAATATGCTTGCACTTCGGTGTTAACCTTTAGGAAATATGATTTGGAGAGTTGTTGATTGTGTTTCTGCTGAATATGTAGTGGTCTTTTGAGGTTTTTAATTGCTTTTTCGTTAAAAAATTTTGTATAAATAGGGAGTGGCCGAAAAATTTATCGAAAATAAATGTCGTGGGTGAACTAATTGATATTAAGCCTAAATTTGATTGTAACCCATGCAGTCTTCAATTAAGATAGACTGTACATATGTAAACTCAGCGAAGTACAAAGTATGAAAAAAGCTAAAGTCTTTTATGTTTTCGCGTTTTTGTTTGTTTCAGTAGGGAGCAGTAATGCCCAGCAGACAAATTACGAATGGAAGCAAGCGACAGAAGGAGGATATTCCTATAAGTATGTCTCTAATGATCCTACCCACTCCAGATTTTATACCTTACAGAATGGATTGACGGTTGTCTTGAGCCCGAGTAAAAAGGAACCTCGGATTCAGACTTATATTGCCACGAAGGCAGGAAGTAAAACAGATCCTAAAGACCATACTGGTCTAGCGCATTATCTAGAGCACTTATTGTTTAAAGGAACAGAGCAATTCGGTTCCTTGGATTGGGCTAAAGAAAAACCGCTTCTAGACAAGATTGATGGTTTGTACGAGGATTATAACTCTACGAAAGACGAAGCAAAGCGTAAGGCTATCTACAAAGAAATCGATGCGGTTTCTGGTGAAGCAGCGAAATATGCCATTGCAAATGAGTACGACAAGCTGATGAGCAATATGGGAGCAGAGGGAACAAATGCGTTTACTTCATTCGAACAGACCGTTTATATAGAGGATATCCCTAATAATGTAGTGGACAAATATCTTGCTGTACAAGCGGAACGATTCAAGAGCCCTGTATTCCGTTTATTTCATACAGAGTTAGAGGCTGTCTATGAAGAGAAGAACATAGGCTTAGATACAGACAATCGCAAAGCTATTGAAGCCATGTTTGAAGGTTTGTTTCCGACGAATAACTATGGACAGCAAACGGTATTGGGAACGGTCGAACACCTTAAGAACCCTTCACTAAAAGCTATCCGTGCTTATTTTGAAACTTATTATGTGCCCAATAATATGGGCGTTATCATGTCTGGAGATTTCGATCCGAGTGTCATGATCAAAAAGGTGGACGCCGCATTTTCTTATATGAAAACTAAAACGGTACCAGCTTATACTTTTACTCCAGAAAAACCAATTACTAAACCGGTTATAACAGAAGTAAAAGGACCTAACGCTGAGTTCTTGTTCTTAGGATTTAGATTCCCGGGTGCAGCTACTAAAGATGCACAGATGCTGAATCTTTTGGGCAGTATTCTTACCAATGGATCTGCAGGTTTGATTGATCTGGATTTGGTAAAATCGCAGAAGTTATTGGGAGCAGGAGCATTCCCTTATATACTGAAAGACTATTCGATGTTGATTCTTCAAGGAAATCCTTCCCAAGGACAATCTTTGGATCAGGTCAGAGAGTTGTTGCTTGCCGAGCTTGATAAATTACGTAAAGGTGATTTCTCAGAAGATTTGATTACTTCTATCGTCAATAATGAACGTAAAGCGCAAATTGCTAGAAATGATAGTTACCAAAGTAGAGCGGAGGAGTTAATGAGTGCCTTTACCTCCGAATTGGATTGGGCCAATGAACTACGTAATACGGATTGGTTGGCTACAGTGACGAAAAAGGATATTGTTGATTTTGCAAACAAATACCTAAATAATCAAAACTATGTAGCGATCTATAAAAGACAAGGGGTTGACGAAAATGTGGTAAAGGTGGTTAAACCAGAGATTACACCTGTCACTGTAAACCGCGAAGCGCAATCGGACTTCTTAACTAAGGTCAATGCTATGCCTGAAGAAGAGATCAAACCGGTTTGGTTGGATTACAGTAAGGATATTCAGAAATCTACGTCCCATGGAGTAGAGGTATTGGCTGTAGAAAATAAGGACAACGAGTTGTTTAGTTTGGTCTATCGTTTTCCTCTTGGAGGATGGAATAATAGATTGCTGGGACTAGCCGCAGGTTACTTAGAGTTCTTAGGAACAAAGGAGAAAAGCAGCGAACAGTTCAGTAAAGACTTTTATAAGTTAGCGACTGATTTTTCGGTGTCTGCAGGTAATGAAGAGACTACTGTTTCTATCGCAGGACTTAATCGCAATTTTGGTGCTTCTGTTGAGTTGATCCAGGATCTTTTAAGAAACTGCGTGGTGGATCAATCTGCATTTGAGGCGTATATTGGACGTATTAAAAAGTCCCGTGTCAATTCAAAAGAGAATAAAGATGCGATTATGAATGGTCTTAAGGCATATGCTAAATATGGTGCTAAAAACCCATTTAACTATACATTTACGGATGCAGAGCTGGATCAGTTGAAGGCAGATGATCTAGTTAAAGCATTGCATGATCTATCTAAAACAAAACACACGGTTCTTTATTTCGGGCCAAAGAAAGTCGCACAGTTAACGGCAAGCTTACCAGCGTTAAAGTTGGGGACTGGTGCATTTGTGGCTATTCCTCAAGGAACATCGTTCAAAGAGTTACCTACGACGGAGAATCAAGTATTGGTTTCTAACTATAACATGAAGCAAGCAGATATTTTCTGGTTTAGAAATTCTGAGGTCTATAACGCCGCACTGACACCTACGGTTTCTCTGTTTAACAGTTATTTCGGTGGTGGTATGGGAAGTATTGTGTTCCAGACTATCCGTGAGTCCAAAGCGTTAGCCTACTCGACTTATGCGTTTTATGGGCCTCCTTATAAAAAGGAAAATCACTATACGGTAGGGGCTTATGTCGGTACACAGTCGGATAAGTTTATGGATGCGATCAATGGAATGAATGAGCTTATCGATGTGCTACCAGAGTCCTCAAAATCTTTTGAGACGGCAAAAGTAAGCCTGTTGAAATCAATCGCTAGTGAAAGAGTGACGAACACAGCTATTTTAAACAGCTATTTGGCAGCAGAGCGTTTGGGTAATCAAACGGATATCCGCAAATCTGTTTATGAAAAGATTCCGGCATTGACATTTGCTGATGTTAAAGCTTTCCATGTAAAAGAATTCAGTAAAAAACCTTATATCTACTGTATTGTAGCAGATGAGTCTAAACTTAAGGCTGATGACCTAAACGGGTTGGGCAAAGTCAAAAAGTTGACCCTGGAAGAAATATTCGGTTACTAAAATATTGTAAACAACTACCTGATCATATACCTCAATTAATGGATGAAAACGGGTCGCTCTTCTCAGGAGTGGCCCGTTCTTTTTTGGTATTGACACCAAAATTTTACAACATTTTCTCCAAATCATATAAAGGAAAGTCTATCTTCGCTACATAACTTTGTGGCTGTTGCTATGAGAAAACTATTTGTCATCTTTTTATCGCTCCTGTACTTGGTACTGTCTTCCGGCTTTACCCAGTTTTCGCATGAGTGTGTTGGGTCGGCGATTAGATCTGTGAGTCTTACCGCTTCGACGGCGATTGGTGACCAGCCTTGTCCGATTTGTCTCGCTAAAGAGAAAGACTTAAAGAAATCAAAAAAAGATTGTTGCAAACATGAAAGTAAGACATTGAAAGTAGACGTTTCTACCCAAGGGAACGGCTATTTCGATTATGCTTTTAAAATATTTGCGCATGTGTTTCCGGAGCGTATGCTCGGAGCGCTGTTTGATGTGGCTATAGAAGGCGATATTATAGCCAATACTAATCACTATTCTACCAAAACAGTCCCTTGGAGTAACCCACTCTATATTTTCTATTGCGTTTATAGAATCTAGTACCTCATCTATTTTCATTTAAGTATTGTTCCGGTTTCCTTTGTTGGAATCCGTGCAAATCTCTTTTTTTTATTTTAAATGTATCATATAGATGAATATAAAGCGCATTGCGTCTATATCTTTCGTCGTGGGTATTTCCTTTAGTGGATTTGCACAGACGCTAGATCTCAAAGACGCCTTAAAGCACGCTGTTGAAAACTACGATAAAATCAAATCGAAACAGGTGCTAGTGGAAGCTTCCGCACAAAACACCCTTTATCAACAGAAACAGTATCTGCCTGATGTAACAGTAGCTGCTCAGCAGAGTTATGGAACGATAAACGCTCAGAACGGGCCATTATACGCCTATGGAGGACTCGCATCTGCGGCGACATCGATGCCCTTGGCCGACCAGAACTGGAACGCCGCTTTTGGCTCGCTGTATTTTGCCAATGTAAACTGGAACATATTTACTTTTGGCCGCTTGAAGAAGCAGGTGGATCTCGCTGTGTCGAAAGAAAAGACGGCGACGGCAGATGTGGATCAGGAGATTTTTCAACATCAAGTCAAAGTCAGTGCAGCTTATCTGAATCTCTTGGCTACACAACGTATCAAGTATGTACAGCGTAAGAATTTTGAGCGTGCAGAGGTTTTTTACGAAATGACCAATACGCGGGCAAAAAGCGGTTTGATCCCCGAGGTGGATGCTTCGCTGGCAAAAGCAGAGGTGTCAAATGCGAGATCGATGGAGATTAAGTCTTTCGATAAAGAGCTGGAGTTCTCCAAGCAGTTGGCTGTATTAATGGGAGAGGATTTTAAACTGTATGTATTGGATAGCATATACAGTACAGCAACCCCGGCGGCTGTAATCGGACGAATTGCTGATAACAGCTTCGAAAATCATCCTTTTTTACTGTGGCAACAGTCTAAAATAGACGAGAGTAAAGAAGCAGAACAGTTGATCCATGCTCATAAAAAACCTAATCTATCAGGATTTGGAGTGATACAAGGCCGAGGGTCTGGCTTTGACTGGAATTATGTTCAGGACAATTCGGCTTATTCTTCGTCCTATCTTAAAGGTGTCGGTATTAATCGTGGTAACTTCTTATTGGGCGTTTCGTTGAGCTGGAACATCACCAATTTGTTCCGTTACGATAGTAAGGTTAACGAACAACGTTTGCTGACAAAATCTTTGGAGCACGATTATGATCGTATGAAAAAAGATCTGGACGCACAATCTATGTTGGCAAAAAAGCAAATTACCAACTCTTTCGAAAATTTTGAAGAGACGAAAGTACAGCTGGCCGCCGCACAGCTGGCTTACAAGCAACATACAGCACTTTATGAAAATGGCTTGACGACTTTGGTGGATTTCACACAGGCCCTATACAGTCTGCATCGTGCCGAGATCGATTTTGAAATTGCTCAAAATAACGTATGGCAAAGTTTACTGCTACTGGCAGCTGCAGATGGAGATCTTACGATGCTCTTGGATGCTAGTGTAAAATAACAATTGAGGTATTAATGAGTTCGCGTCCATAAAAATGCTTTGATGGAGCGTATAGAAGAAATTGACCCGCTAGGTCGCGGTCGTGAAGTAATTATTGACATATGGAATTAATAAGATTTGCACTCCGGAAGCCCATAGCGATTATCGTGATGGTGCTCGGACTACTGTTCTTTGGGATTAAGGCAGCCCAGGATGTTAAAGTAGATATTCTGCCTGAAATGGACCTCCCTGTTGTATATGTAGCTCATTCATTCAATGGCTATACACCACAACAGATGGAAGGGTATTTTACCAAGATGTATGTAAACATGCTTTTGTTTACAAACGGTATCAAGAGTATAGAATCCAAGAATACGCAAGGCCTTACTTTAATGAAGGTGGTTTTCTACGAAGGGACGAATATGGGGGAGGCTCTTGCGCAGATTAATGCGCTGTCGACGCGTTCGCAGGTGTTCTTGCCTCCAGGAGCGCCACCCCCATTTATTATCCGCTTTGACTCTTCATCGCAGCCTGTAGGGCAACTGGTGTTTCGAAGCAATACGAAGAATAATAATCAACTGCAGGATATTGCCAACTTTAACGCACGTCCGTTTTTGATTGCTATTCCAGGACTGACTACAGCACCTCCATTTGGTGGTAGTCCGCGGACAATTGAGATTAATATTGATCCTGTTAAACTGAGGTCACATAATCTCTCTCCAGAGCAGGTTGTAGAGGCTATTAGTAGAAATAATATTACATCGCCCTCAGGTAACGTCTATATCGGTGATACAAACTATCTGACACCAACGAATAATACGGTCAAAACTGTAGAGGAATTGGGAGATGTACCACTATTTAAAGGTACTGTAGATAATGTATACATAAGGGATGTGGCTACAGTCAAAGACGGAGCAGATATCGCGACAGGCTATGCCCTGATTGATGGCAAGCGCTCGGTGTATGTTAATATCGCGAAGGCAAGTAATGCTTCGACACTGGATGTCGTCAATACGTTGAAAGAGTCGCTTCCTATGATACAACGGAATATGCCGGATGATGTCACGATTTCATATGAGTTTGATCAATCGGTATATATCTCTAATGCCTTGAAAAGTTTGATTATTGAAGGTGTGCTTGGAGCTTTATTGACTGGTTTGATGGTGATGTTGTTCTTGAACGATAGACGTGGAGCGCTGATTGTAATTATGACAATTCCGATTTCCATTATATCAGGCGTTCTGTTCCTGAAGCTCTTCGGGCATACTATCAATATCATGTCGCTATCCGGTCTGGCCTTGGCGATAGGGATATTAGTGGATGAGAGTACGGTGACTATTGAAAATATACACCAGCATTTCGCCATGGGCAAAACCCGGGCGCAAGCCATATGGGATGCCTGTAAGGAAATCGCGTTTCCTAAGTTATTAATCATGCTTTGTATTTTGGCGGTTTTCGCGCCAGCATTTATGATGACGGGAATTCCAGGAGCGTTATTTATGCCTTTAGCCTTGGCTATTGGTTTCTCTATGGTAGTTTCGTTCTTGTTGTCACAGACCTTTGTCCCGATTATGGGCAATTGGATGATGAAGCATAATCCAGAGACCTGCGCAAACCCTTCGCATAAAGGAGATTGGTTTTCGAAGTTTAGAGACCGGTTCGTAAATGTGCTCACTGGAATGATGAAATTTAGAAAACCGATTGTTATTATCAGTCTTGTATCTATTCTATTTACGGTTTTTGCGCTGTACCAAATTACAGGAAAAGACGTGCTTCCAACAGTAAACTCGAGACAGTTTCAAGTGCGTATCAAAGCTGCTGAAGGAACACGTATTGAAGTGACGGAAGCAAAAGTAAAAAGTTTTCTAGACCATCTTGGAAATGTCGTGGGTAAGGATAATGTTGCTATTTCTTCCGTATTTATCGGTCAACACCCATCTACTTTTGCGGTGAGTCCTATCTATCTTTATAATGCCGGTCCCCACGAGGCACTGATGCAGGTGGCTTTGAAAGAATTTAAGGGTAATTCTGACGAGCTCAAGGATAAGCTACGGGCATATTACAAAGAGAAAATGCCAGACTTGCATATTTCTTTTGAACCTATCGAACTTACCGAGAAAATTTTGAGCCAAGGTGCTAATAATCCGATCGAGATCCGGGTGTCAGGGATGATGAAAAAGATGAACCGTATGTATGCCAACAAACTCTTGGCAAAGCTTAAAGAGTTGGAGTACATGCGTGATCAGCAGGTCCCTCAATCAATGGATTATCCTGCTTTACAGATTAATATAGATCGTACCCGCGCGGCTCAATTGGGGCTGGATGCACAAGATATCGCTAAATCTTTGGTGGCAGCTACAGCATCTACACGTTATACCAATAAAAACTTCTGGGTAGGTGGTATGATGGGGATTGCCTATGATGTACAGGTGCAAACGCCGCAACATATATTGAATAGCAAAGAAGAGTTGGCCAACTTACCGTTGTCCAAAAATGCCGAGCGACCTGTATTAAGTGATGTGGCAACGATTACGCCGACGAAGGAATTGGGCGAAAGCTATAACCTGGGAACCATGGGGTATACAACGGTGACGGCTAATATCCATAAGACGGATTTGGAACGTGCATCAAAGGATGTAGAAGCAGCTATTGCTTCTTTGGGCGAATTGCCAAAAGGGGTAAATATTAACATTGCTGGTTTGGCTCCGGTATTGGATGAGACGATGAAGAGTTTGGCGACGGGGCTGTTGATTGCCGTTGTTGTTATCTTTCTGATGCTGTCAGCTACTTTCCAGTCTTTTAGGGCTTCTTTAGTGATTTTGACTACAGGCCCTTTTGTAATGGTTGGCTCTTTGGTACTGTTGAATCTGTCGGGCTCTACGCTGAACTTACAATCGTATATGGGGTTGATTATGTCTGTAGGTGTATCTATCGCGAATGCGGTTCTGTTAATCAGTAATGCGGAGAGCGTACGTAAGCAAGGAGTTGACGCGATGGCCGCAGGTTTGGAAGCGGCTAAGCTACGGATAAGACCTATCATCATGACGACACTGGCAATGGCAGCGGGAATGCTTCCGATTGCTATTGGATTTGGCGAGGGTGCCGATCAGATATCGCCATTGGGTAGAGCAGTGATTGGAGGATTGATTTTCTCTACTTTCTCCGTTTTGGTTATACTCCCTCTAGTGTATGGATGGGTGATGAGAAATGTGAGTATACTGAGTCCGTCATTGGATCCAGAAGACGAAGAAAGTGTTCACTTTAATCAGTCCGTAAATTAATAAAGTAATTATTCGTGTGGATCTGTGAAGTCCCTACGAATGTTCATTATGTTTTTAAAAAATCAAATTATACAGGTATGAAGTTATTAGTATATACAGCTATTGCATCCATTTTTGTTTTTACAGCATGCAATAGCGAGAAGACAGAAGTAAAAGAAGAGAAAAAG
>JAITLW010000381.1 GCA_031277715.1 Sphingobacterium sp.
AATAAATGGAGTTTTAGCATACGCTGGAGCAGTAGTGTGTGCCCAAAGACTAGAACTTCCTATTTATAAACTCGTGTCGTACATGCGTATTAAAGATGACCTTAATGAAAGTACATCGACATTTAAGGCTGAGCTTGATCGTATGAAATTTATTTTGGAATTGGTGGAAAAAGAGCGTGATACCTTTGTCCTGATTGATGAAATGTTAAGAGGTACAAATTCTGTCGATAAATATCTTGGATCTAAGGCCATTATCAAAAAATTGATTGCCATGGACGGAAAAGGTATGGTAGCGACACATGATTTACAGTTGGCATCTTTACAAGATGAATATGTAGGCGTGCTTAAAAATTACCATTTTGATATTCAGGTAGAAAATGGAGAGATGCTATTCGACTACAAGTTGAAGGATGGAAAGTGTACAATATTTAATGCTTCATTGCTCTTAAAAGGAATAGGTGTTGAAGTTGGTAGTTGATAAAATACTACCTTTGTGGAAATTTATTCAAAAATGACACTTGAAGAAAAGATAAACGCATCCGAAACGCGTGTATGTACAACGGTTTTCCCTTTTTTGACCAATCATCACGACACCCTGTTTGGCGGAAAAGCAATGGCTATAATGGATGAGGTTTCTTTTATGGCTGCGACAAGGTTTTGTCGTAAAACGTTAGTTACGGTATCTACAGATCGTATTGATTTTAAAAAGGCTATTCCCTCTGGAAGTATTATTGAAGCTATTGCAAGGGTAGAGAGTGTAGGGCGTACAAGTTTAAAGATAAAGGTAGAAATCTATCTGGAGCATATGTACGAAGAAGGTAGAGAACTCGCAATTCAGGGGCTTTTTACTTTTGTGGCACTTGATGAAAATAAAAAGCCAGTCCCTGTTTTGCAAGGATTAGATATAGATTAACTATTACGGACGACAGGCTCTAAGTTTTCTAATTCTTCTGGAGTAAATAAGCGATAATGAACTTTGAATGTTTTACCTAGAGGTGTTTCGAGTGAGAAACCTCCTGGGCCAAACCCTTCTAGCACATCTAGCGTGAAGTGGGAGTACTGCCAGTATTCGAATAAGTCGCGGTCTATCCAAAATTCATAGTCTTTGATGTGACCTATTAATACATCATTCATTCGTGGGAAATAACCTCCTTTTTCGAAGCATTGTGGCTGTGTTCCTTCACAACATCCTCCTGCTTGATAGAACATAAGAGGCCCATGTTTCTGTTCTAGCTCTTCTACGAGCTGCAAGGCTTTTTCGGTAGCGTCTAAGCGTGCAATCATGATAATGGTGCTTTAGAAGATATAGCCTCTTCCTTTATTCGAGAGGGAGAGGCTATATTCAGGGTTAAAAGAATCCTAATTTTTCTTTGTTGTAGGATATCAGCATGTTTTTAGTCTGTCTGTAGTGTCCCAACATCATTTTGTGATTTTCGCGGCCTATTCCCGATTGCTTATAGCCTCCAAATGGAGCTCCTGCAGGATAAGAATGGTACTGGTTTACCCATACGCGTCCAGCTTGAATAGCGCGTGGAATCTGATACAATTGATGTGCATCGCGAGTCCAAACTCCAGCTCCTAAACCATATATAGTGTCATTAGCCAGTTCTATTGCTTCTTTTTCATCTTTAAAGGTTGTCACTGCAAGAACAGGACCAAAGATCTCCTCTTGGAAAATACGCATTTTGTTATGGCCTTTAAATAAAGTTGGTTTGATGTAATAGCCTTCTTCAAAACCAGCTCCTACATTGTTTTGGTCCCCTCCTGTTAATACCTCTGCACCTTCTTCTTTACCCAATTGGATATAGGACATGATTTTGTCTTTTTGGATTTTTGAAGCTTGTGCTCCCATCATAGTGCTTGGGTCTAACGGATCACCAACTTTAATTTGATTTACCCGGTCAATTACCTTTGCAATGAAGCGGTCATAAATATCTTCTTGTATAAGTAGGCGGGAAGGACATGTACAAATTTCTCCTTGATTAAGGGCAAATAGAACCGCGCCTTCGATGGCTTTATCTAGAAAAGCATCATCCTCATCCATTACAGAATTGAAGAATATATTTGGAGATTTACCTCCAAGCTCTAGAGTGACAGGTATAATATTTTCCGTAGCATACTGCATAACAAGTCTTCCTGTCGCTGTAGATCCTGTAAATGCAGCTTTGGATACTTTAGGGTTTGTTACTAAGGCTCTGCCTAGCTCCGAACCAAATCCATTGACTATATTAATTACACCGGCCGGGATTAGGTCGCCGATAAGTTCCATAAGAACCAAGATAGAAGTCGGTGTACTTTCTGCTGGCTTAAGGACAACGGTATTGCCAGCAGCGAGTGCCGGAGCTAGTTTCCATACTGCCATTAAAATAGGGAAGTTCCACGGGATAATCTGTGCAACCACTCCAATAGGTTCGTGGACAATTAACGATACCGTATTTGTATCGAGTTCTGTCAAGGATCCTTCCTCCGCTCGGATTACTCCAGCGAAGTACCTGAAGTGATCTATTGCCAAGGGAATGTCCGCGTTCAACGTTTCGCGTACTGCTTTACCATTATCTATCGTTTCTACTGCAGCAATGTATTCCAGATTAGCTTCAATGCGGTCAGCAATTTTGTTCAAAATGATACTACGCTCCGTAGCAGATGTTTTACCCCAGGTTTCAAAAGCTTTTGCCGCTGCGTCGACAGCGATATCAAGGTCCTCTTTTGTAGAATGCGCTACTTGTGTGAAAACTTTTCCATCGACAGGAGATATATTGTCAAAGTACTTTCCTTGTGTTGGTGCAACAAATTTGCCACCGATGTAGTTGTCATAACGTTCTTTAAACGTTGGTCTTTTAATCGTACTCATATTGTTAACTTTTAATTTTTAAAATCTCATTTTATCAAATTTAGCCATCGATTTTTCAATGCTGTAGCATTATCGTTTCAAAGCATAGCATTATTGAGGCGGGTATGGGTTTGTTTTATTTTTGTTATATTTGAGTGACTGCCGATTATAAAGTATTTGATATGACAAATAATACTAGGGTACAATTGTTGCCGCTTTCTAAAGAGCGCGAAATATCTACACTTGTCGAAAATAGACGAGCATTTACATTGGATAATTTAGAACTGCATATTTACGAAACCTATAAGCCATCGGAAAGAGTTCCCCTGCGGTTTGATGATATAGTGATGATTAATATGATACAAGGGAAGAAGGTCATGCATATTAATAATGTTCAGTCTTTTGAATATTTGCCTGGTGAGATGATCGTGCTACCTGCTTCGGTTGGTATGAATATTGATTTTCCGGAAGCTGATTTTGGAAATCCGACACAATGTACTGCGCTGACCGTCAGTAGGGAAAAGATCGGGAGGATCATGGATTATCTTAATGAATTTTATCCAAAGATGAGTCTTTCTGGTAATTGGAAGTTGGATAGTGAACAGTATCATCTCTACAACACTCCTGAGCTTGCAGAACTTTTGAATAAGCTGTTTCAGATTATGACAGGGACAAATCCGTTAAAGAATGCCCTAGCGGACTTAACATTTAAAGAGCTTGTTATAAGATTGCTACAGGCGCAGTCCATGTTAGTATTAGAATTGGGGAAGTCAGCGAGTACGGTACTCCAGCATCTGCAAGATTTTGTTCAAAAACACGTTTCTGAAAAGTTAACATTAGACAGCCTAGGAAAGGCTGCCAATATGAGTAGGTCCAGTTTGATTAGAATGTTTAAGCAAGAGCTGGGGATGAGTCCTATGGAATATGTCATTCGGCAGCGTATAGCCAAATCCAAAGAGCTTTTAAGGGTTACCCAGAGTGTAAAAGAATCTTGCTTCGGAGCAGGATTCAATGATGTGAACTACTTTGTCCGGATTTTTAAAAATAGGGAGGGACTTACACCAGGTGCATTCATCTTGACTTAATACTTCATGACTCGATCAAGTTCTCGTTTGTTTTCACGCTCTTTGATAGTCTCTCGTTTGTCAAAGTCTTTTTTACCTTGAGCCAAGGCAATCTCCACTTTGGCAAAGCCTCTCTCGCTAATGAAAATGCGCAAAGGAACGATAGTGAAACCCTTTTCTTCACCTTTTTCTTTTAGCTTTTTTAGCTCTTTTTTAGTAAGTAGAAGTTTTCTGTCTCGTTTGGCTTCATGGTTATAAAATGATCCAAACGAATATTCGGCAATGTGCATGTTACGAATGTAAAGCCCATCATGCAAAAAAGAACAAAAACTGTCGTTGATATTTGCCTTTCCTTCTCGGATAGATTTAATTTCTGTGCCCAATAGTTGAACTCCTGCTACATACTTGTCAATCAGGTGATACTCAAATGAAGCCCTCTTGTTTTTTATGTTGATTTGAGACGATAATGCCATAACTATAATTAACTGAAGTGCAAATGTAATAAATTTGAAGGTCGATAATGTCAAAACCTATTGTTTGTTTATTAACAATAATTTAACTTTATTATATTTATATGCTTTTTGGTTGTGGTTTATACTGCAAAGTTTTGTAAGTTTGCACGTTTTACAACTAGATTAGAGATAGAGTACAATTATGAGAACGACATACTAAGGCAATGTTAGTTTAACGTCATTTGTTAACGAAAATTGTTTACCTTAATATAGATTTCATAGTTTTGACGTTTATTTTGGTTTGGTCAAAAAGTTAAATAGTAATCGCGTAAATAGAAATACCTATAGCATGAGCAAGGGAAAGTTAAGTGAAAGAACATCAAGTTTTCTAAAAAAGGAACTAGAGCCAATTAAAGCTAATGATTTGTATGCTTATTTTAGGCCTATCCAATCTAAACAAGATACGGAAGTCCTTATTGATGGAAAGCGTGTATTGATGTTTGGATCAAACTCTTATTTAGGATTAACCACTGATTCGCGTATTATCGAAGCTTCTCAAGATGCTTTGGCAAAATACGGAACAGGTTGTGCTGGATCCCGTTTTTTGAATGGCACGTTGGACATACACGTGGAATTGGAAGAGAAATTAGCGGACTATGTAGGTAAAGACGCCGCCGTATTGTTTAGTACGGGATTTCAATCTAATCTAGGGCCTCTATCCTGTCTTACAGGAAGGAATGATTATATTTTGTTGGACGAGAGAAATCACGCATCTATCATCGATGGTAGTAGACTTTCATTTTCCAAAGTAATCAAGTATGCTCACAATGATATGGCAGACCTTCGTGCGAAAAGTGCTAGACTTCCAGAAGATAGT
>JAITLW010000039.1 GCA_031277715.1 Sphingobacterium sp.
GGCCAAAATACATATAAATATGCTACAACCCCTTCATCTTTTAGATATGGTTGTATATGTAAAGGAGGGGAGCAACTTACAACGAATTAAAGAGGCACACCCTGCTCCAGCACTGGTACAAATACCTTTAGATATCAAGAAAAGTGCAGTAGCACTGTTTTTAAATGAAGTTCTATATAAAGTTTTAAAACATCAGCACCCGGACCCCCAACTTTTTCATTTCGTCTTTCAATCCATACTTTGGTTAGACCAAACTAATCTTTCCATACAAAATTTTCATTTATGCTTTTTGATGAAACTAAGTCGGTTTTTGGGGTATCTACCCAGTACAACCTCACAGTCAAAACCATTTTTTGACCTGATGGAAGGGCGATTTACAGACAGCCTTCCGGCTCACAGCTATGTATTACAAGAACCACACACCAGTTTATTTCATAACATCCTTAGTTCTAGCTATGAAAACAGTGCTGATATAGTTATAAAGCATAATGACCGCATATATATCCTGCAACAAATCATAAACTTTTACCGGTTACATACAGAAAATTTCGGAATAGTTAACTCACTGGAGGTCCTAGAAGAAATTTTCCATTAAATTTCCAGTTAAAAAAAAATAATCTATTTTTGATTTATCAATAACTTTGTTACATAACTACAATAATACAACTTTAACAACTACAACTATGGAATGGTATTTAAAAGTCGTAAGAGACAATTACGCAAACTTCAACGGTCGTGCTCGACGAAAAGAGTATTGGATGTTTTTTTTGATAAACGTCGGTATCAGCCTTGTCTTAAGCCTCATTGACAGTGTCTTCGGATTGAAAATGGGAGGAAACGAAATGGCTGCCTATGGTGGTGGAACCGGTGTCATTGGAGGAATCTACTCTTTAGCCGTTTTCATCCCAGGCCTTGCAGTAACGGTAAGACGTTTACATGACTCCGGCAAATCCGGCTGGAATTATCTTTGGGTATTAACATGTATTGGTGCGTTTTATGTTCTATACCTTCTTATTCAAGAAGGAGACCGTGGTCAAAACCAATATGGAGAAGATCCCAAAGGAGGGGAGAATGAGGATCCTTTCGCTGGACAACGTGAAATAAACAATCCTTTCTCTGGGCAAAACAACCCGTTTAAAAACGACAATCAATAAGCCCTGTCTGATCAACATAAAAAAGCCCGGAATCTTTTGGATTCCGGGCTTTTTCACAATAAATATATATTAGAATCTACTAGATAACTTTTACATTTACTGCATTAAGACCTTTACGACCTTGCTCTACTTCGTAAGTGACGTCATCACCTTCACGAACTTTGTCAACTAATCCCGAAACGTGAACAAAAATTTCGCTCTCGCCTGATGCAGGGATAATGAAACCGAAACCTTTGGTCTCATTAAAGAATTTTACTTTACCTTCTTGCATTATATTAAATTGTTAATTTTCCTAAAGATAATGGATAAAAAACAAAAACTTATCATTTATTTTAAAACTATATTAAACATTATCACATTTTCTTTGTCTATCGAATTATAAAACATTTTAGAAAACAGTGATATGAAACAAATAATAACATTTTTCTTTTTAATTAGCTCTCTGGCTATGGTAAACGCGCAAACAATGAACATCGAAAGCAGTCGCAAAGTCGCGACCAAAGGATATGCAGAAAAAGAGGTTACTCCTGACATTATTTATCTTTCTGTCAGTTTAAAGGAATTCTACGTGGATGGCAATACCAAGAAAAAAGTAGCTATCGAACTTATAGAAAAACAACTATTTGACGGAGCTATCGCCGCGGGAGTAAAGAAGGAAGATATTACAATACAAAATATTTACAGCTATAATTACGAAAACAAAAAAAAGAACAATGAATTGTTGCAATCTCGTCAATACCGTATTAAAGTAACCAACCTAAATGGCCTCAACACCATGTTGGACAAGGTAGACCCGCAAGGTTTACAAAGTACGTCTATAGATGGCTATGATCACTCTCAAAAAAGAGAGATTGAAAAGGAGTTAAAAACGATAGCTGTAAAAGATGCTCGACAAAATGCAGAAATTCTAGCTTCTGCTGATGGTCAGTCTGTCGGCCGTGTATTAATTATTAATGACAACAGTAGCATCAACTTTAATGACTTAGTTCCAGTCCCTCAAATGATGTATGCCAAAGCATCCCGCATGGACATTTCTGGAAGCGCGGAATCAAATGACCTGAACATTGATATCCGTCCTATCAAATTGACCTGTTACATTGACGGTGTATTTGAACTAAAATAAAGTGGCCATGCTCACTCAACAAGACGACAGGACAGACAAACGTAAAAAGGACTTCATTTGGGTTGAGCGCGTTTCCTATCTCTTAGACAATAAATTTAATATCGGGGGATTCAGGTTTGGCCTGGATCCCTTATTAAATTTAATACCTTATGCGGGCCAGATCATCTCCTTTGGCACCTCTATTTTATTAGTTCTAATAATGCTTCGCAATGGTGCTGGATCCAAAGTGGCTGTTAAGATGCTACTCAACGTAATTTATGATGCTTTCTTTGGTGCAATTCCTTTCTTTGGACAAGTATTTGACTTTTTTCATAAAGCAAACCAGAAAAATATAATCCTTCTACGCGAGCACTACTTTGAAGAAAAACACCAGGGTAGCGCAAAAAGACTATTGATCAGCATACTGCTGATATTACTTGTTGTATGTATTGCGTTATTCTATTTCATCTGGTTACTATCCGGGTGGTTTATTCGCCTCCTAGGTACCATATTCTAAGAGTATTCTTAATACTTCCTAAGTTATAAGTACAATACCTGTGACTTTGTTTAAATTAATTTTAATTTTGCGCCATGTCCAAAACTAGAATATTCGCACTACTAATGCTTGCTTTAATTTTCGCAAGTATTCTGACCAATCCACCCCGTGAACAGTTTGAAAAAGCACTCACGATCAAGGCAAAAGATCTACTTGAAAAACAACTACATTATAAGGACAAAGATGCTGTGCTTTTAGGTATGACATTATTTGGCGATAAAATCGTTCAGGACTTTATTGATCGAAGCATTATCATCAAAAACTACTATCTCTTCTCCATTGTAAAGTTAAGATGGCAGGATACAGAAACACCGATAGGAGTGGGGGCATTTAAATCCATTTGGATTAGTCCTAAAATTGATGAAAAAGCGGATGAAATCATTACAATATTAAAAGACCTGTAATGCTGGAAATTTTATATCAAGACGAGTTCTTAATTGCGATCAACAAACCACATGGTTTACTTGTACATCGGTCTTCCATAGCGAATGATGCCTCCGAATTTGCATTGCAGATGTTACGCGACCAAATTGGCAGATCTGTTTATCCAGCACATCGATTGGACCGCAAGACAGGAGGGGTGCTACTCTTTACGTTGGACAAAGAGACAGACCGTCTCACACAACCGCTATTTGCTGAAAACAAAATGGATAAACGCTATTTAGCTGTTTTAAGAGGTTTCTGCCCTGAGCATGGCTGTATTGATTATCCGTTATTAAAAGAAAACGGTACTTCACAAAATGCCATAACACATTTTCGTCGTTTAGCGCAAGCGGAGATTCCTATTCCTCTTGGCAAGTTCGATACCTCGAGATACTCCCTAGTAGAGGCCAGTCCCGAAACTGGACGCATGCATCAATTACGTAGACACTTTGCACACATATTCCATCCGATTATAGGAGATAGACCTCATGGCTGCAATAAACAGAACAAGCTATGGAAAGAGAAATTCGAAATAGACACGATGCTCCTACACGCAAGTAGCCTCTCTTTTCATCACCCACATACTGGAGATAAAGTTGATATAAAAGCTGATATTCATCCCAACTTTAAAATAGCATTAGACCTGCTAAATGTAAACACGTCTAATATAGTTTAATCTCCATACTTCGAGCTACCGGTACAGCTTGACAACAGAGTCTCTGCTCCTAATTCTCGAGCAGTGGCACATACCTGTCAGAATTTATCAATATTGCAAAATATAAGGTCACAATATCAACTTTATAAGTATTTTTGTAATAAAACATTTTTATATAGCTAAAGAATGAAAAACACAGCTTTAACAGATTTGCATATATCACTAGGTGCAAAGATGGTTCCTTTTGCAGGCTTCAACATGCCTGTACAATACACAGGTATAAACGATGAGCACGAAACAGTACGTAATGGAGTGGGCGTCTTTGACGTAAGCCACATGGGAGAGTTCATCTTAAAAGGTGAAAAAGCTCTCGATTTGATTCAAAAAGTATCCTCCAATGACGCATCAAAACTATATGACGGAAAAGTGCAATACGCTTATCTTCCAAACGAGAATGGAGGAATCGTTGACGACTTTCTAACGTATAAATTGGATGACGAAACTTATCTTCTTGTTGTCAATGCTTCAAATATCGAAAAAGACTGGAACTGGATAAGCAAGTTCAATACATTTGATGTCGATATGAAAGACATATCTGACAAAACAGCTTTACTTGCTATCCAAGGACCAAAAGCGGCCGAAGCCCTACAGTCACTTACAGATATCGAACTTGCATCCATGGAATATTACACATTCCAAAAAGGGAAATTTGCAGGGGTAGACAACGTAATCGTCTCTGCAACGGGGTATACAGGAGCAGGAGGGTTTGAAATATATGTTGCCAACGAAGATGTAAAAACTGTTTGGGATGCTATTTTTACGGCAGGAGCACCTTATGGAATTAAACCGATTGGTCTTGGTGCTCGTGATACCTTACGGTTAGAAATGGGCTTTTGTTTGTACGGAAATGCTATCGACGACAATCCGTCACCTTTAGAAGCTGGATTAGGATGGGTTACCAAATTCACAAAAGATTTCGTAAACTCAGAAAACTTAAAAGCCGAAAAAGAGGCTGGAGTTCAAAAAAAGCTCGTTGGTTTTGAGATGATTGATCGCGGAATTCCCCGTCATGATTACGAGATTGTAGACGCAGATGGAAATATTATCGGCCGAGTTACTTCAGGTACACAGTCCCCTACATTGAAAAAATCAGTTGGATTAGGTTATGTCAACAATGCTTTTACTAAAGAAGGCACGGAGATATACATCAACATAAGAAACCAAAAAGTAAAGGCTGTAATAAAAAAGCCACCTTTTGTAAAGTAATTAGTCGCTAAATAAGCGGAAACAGGCGCATAAAAAAAGGGATAATTAACATTATCCCTTTTTCTTTTTAGTAGGTATACTACCCTTTTCTTGTTGCTTTTTGACCAAATCACTTTTGACATGCTTCAAAAGAACAATCTTCAAATAGATCAGCACTACGGAGATAGCTATAGCTGCTCCCAGAATCAGCATATTCCCACTTTGATAAGCAGCTACACCACTCATTATCAAAAAGATTATACCTAAATTCAATAATAAGTTTAGTATAAAATGTTTTTTCATTGCTTCTTGTTTTCTTTACCAATTACCCTTTCCCTAATAAACGCAAAATACACAATCCCTCCTAGAATATTCGTTAAAATCACAAATAGGGCTAATAGTACACGTTCGGACGTGCCAATATTTATTGACAACATTATCTCTCGAAGTACTAAGAGGACCCAAATCATAGATATAAGCAGAGATATACTCACCAGTACGACCGCAAACGGGATCCTTAATAGGACTGTACCAATTGCCAATACATAAAAAACCAGACTAAAATAGAACGCCTGCTTAGTCTGGTGATATAAATTTTTCATCCTCCGAAATTACAAAAAAATACTATTACCTACGGAAAGATTCCAAGTTCTTCATAAGCCACGCCAATTTTATTAATAGCACATATAAATGCAGCAGTTCTCAAATCTTCGACTCCATCAGTACTCTTCCAGACATCTCTAATTTCTTGATAAGATCCCATCATCGTATCTTCCAACCCCGAATGCACTAAATCAATCTCATCAGGTCCTCTCAGAATCATTCTACGTTCTACTTCTGACATTTTTTTATTCGTAAGCTCTTCAACCGAATTCATGATTTCAGCATACCGGTTTTCGCTGAATCTTTTTTCCAAACGTCCATACCGAACATGACTCAAATTCTTCAACCATTCGAAATAAGAAACCGTCACCCCTCCAGCATTGAGATACATATCCGGAATAACTAACACCCCTTTACCATTCAATATGACATCCGCTTCCGGGGTCAACGGTCCATTTGCTGCTTCACCGATTATTTTGGCTTGTATTCTACTGGCATTTTCCCCATGAATAACCGATTCTAGAGCTGCTGGTATCAAGATATCACATTCTTGCTCCAGACCCTCTGCTACATTCGGTATATTTACTGCACCCGGAAAATTTAGGAGTGAGCCCGTCTGCGATCGATATAGTTGTGCCTCATCTACATCAATACCTTCCTCTTTATATATCGCTCCATTATATTCAATCAATCCAACAATAATTGCTCCAGCCTTTTGACAAAACTTAGCGGCATGATATCCTACATTCCCAAGCCCCTGCACAATTATTTTCTTCCCCTTTATCCCAACAGGCAACCCTATTCTATTCATATCTTCCTCTATAGAACAGGCTTCCCGTATTCCGAAGAATACCCCTAAGCCCGTCGCTTCTACACGGCCCCGAACACCTCCTTGAGAAATAGGTTTTCCTGTCACACAGGCCATTGCGTTGACATCATTCGGATTCAGGGAAGAATACGTATCTACAATCCAACTCATTTCCCTTCCTCCAGTTCCGTAATCTGGAGCAGGAACATCTATCCCTGGCCCAATAAAGTTCTTTTTACATAATTCCGATGTATACCGCCTAGTAATCCGCTCGAGATCTCCAACAGTATATTTAGAAGAGTCTATTTTTATACCTCCTTTACCACCCCCAAACGGCACATTGACAATCGCACATTTATAAGTCATCAGCGCTGCCAAAGCCATTACCTCATCCTGATTGACCTCCATGCTAAAACGGATACCTCCTTTACAGGGTAATTTGTGATGAGAGTGTTGTACCCGATACGCTTCGATAACCTCGACCTGATCTCCTATACGGACCGGAAATTTAACCTGCAAAATAGAATTGCAAGCTTTAATCTGTTCTAGAATTCCTTTTGAGAACCGTGTGAATTTCGCTGCTTTATCAAAGCTACGTTCTACTCCACTAAAAAAGCTATAAGTATTACTTGTTGACATAAGTATCCCTAATTAGTTATACATTCAGATACTATAAAATTAAAAAAAATAGAACGAACCTACTGTATTTCAATAGTTTTATTTTAATATAAAACACATTTCCACAAACAAAAATTACCCACAAAAAATGGGTGTCTTAAAACACCCATTAATTATCTTCTTTAAAGAGACTAAATTTTAAACAAGATCTAATACACGTCCATCTCTGGATTAATCTCCTCTTTCCATGCTAATATACCTCCTTTAAGGTTTGCTAAATTCGTGAACCCCTGTTGTTCCAGTAACATTACCGCTTGCGCACTACGTTTTCCAGAACGACATTGTATGATTACTGGTATATCTTTGGATAGTTTATCGGATTCAATCAAAATACCACCTAAAGGAATATTGATCCCATTCAAATTAGACACTTCATATTCAAATGTCTCGCGAACATCAATCAATTGAAACTCCTCGTTTTGATCTATCATTGATTTTAACTCCCGAACTGTAACCTCTTTCATATGTGTAAATTTTAACTTTTTATGATCTTGTTGACTGATTAAAAGCGAAAACTCGCTTTCTTGCTCGCTATTAAAGGCTCTGCAAAACAGAGACTTCCTCTTTAACCTTATTACAATCAAACTTAGATAAAATGCCTGGGATTCACGAATCCATCATAAAAAAAATTATATCAATCCTATTTATTAAATTGTACGCTATATTGACTAAAATCAAAATAATGAAAAACCTTCTCTTCATCCCTTTACTACTAGCGCTTACTAGCTCTGCTTTGGGCCAAAACTCTTCGCCGCATATTGTAGATCGCACCGACATAGAAAGAATTTTAAATGTACTAGCATCCGATGATATGAAAGGTCGACACGCATTAACAGAAGATGCGGATCGGGCGGCTGATTTTATAGTAAAAGAATTTAAAGCCTCCGGCCTCGCGCCCTATACGGAAAATGACTATAGACAACGGTTTGAGATGCAACGGATATCAAAACGAAATAGCTCCGTAGTCTGGAATGGAAAAGCTCAAGAGCAAAATAGTTTCCTGATTTTGGGACATGCTCCAAAAATCCATTGGTCTACTTCCTCTCAGATACCTATATACAGTATAAAGAAAGACGAGGATTTTGCACAGAGTTTTAGAGATCACGTACAGTCCGATGAAGATGCAATTATACTTGTCGATCCTAGCTTCTCCGCCTTTATAGCTCGTTACAATAAAATATATTCGCGGGAGGATCTTGTCACAAAAACAGAGCACACCCCCACAAAAGTATTTATAGTCAGCAAAAAAGCACCCGAAAAGTACGAGATTATCAACGAAAACA
The DNA here is from genome assembly GCA_031277715.1 of Sphingobacterium sp. GTDB lineage: Bacteria > Bacteroidota > Bacteroidia > Sphingobacteriales > Sphingobacteriaceae > Sphingobacterium. The sequence goes on from JAITLW010000039.1 coordinate 8,508, forward strand.
ATGTAAAAACGGTATCCATGTCAAACGTTGCCGCAATCATCCCTGGTAAGTCCAAACCGGGTGAATATGTTATTTTTTCAGCGCACTACGACCATATTGGTATTATCGATGCGGAGGGACAAGATTCTATTGCCAACGGAGCAGATGACGATGCTTCGGGGACTACTGCTATCATCAGTCTTGCTAAATATTATAAAAAACAAAATAACAATGACCGCACGCTAATTTTTGTTGCATTTACAGCAGAAGAAATAGGAATGTTCGGATCAAAATACTTCTCGAACAATATTAATGCAGACAGTGTTATTGCTATGATAAACATAGAGATGATTGGTAAGGATGCCAAGTTTGGTCCTAATTCATTGTATATAACAGGGTATGACCGATCTGACTTGGGTCAGCTGATGCAACATAATCTAAGCGGTTCAAACTTTCGTTTCTACCCAGATCCCTACCTACAACAAAATCTCTTTTACAGAAGTGACAATGCTGTACTAGCTGCACTAGGCGTTCCAGCGCACACTTTTTCCACATCACAGATTGACAAAGACAAATTCTATCATACTGTAAAAGATGAAGTAAGCACACTAAATATTGATAATATTAAATCAAGTATAGAAGCTATTGCTATTGGTGCATCTGGAATTATTAACGGTAGCCAGACTCCTCGTCGCGTAGAAAAGTTAAAGGACTAAACCTCTTCACCTATACAAACGAATGTTTCAGTATTAAATATCAAACGAAAAAAACCATCCTCTTCCATCTCAAAGGATTGCTCTCCAACAGGACGCAATCCTACCTGAGATTTTAAGACCTTTGGATCAACGAATATTTTCTCCCCTTTCGGCTTCCACTTTTCATATTGTTCTTTCACAAAAACATACCTCCTGTTGTCACAAAAAGCAACCACATTAATATCCTCAGCATATTTTATTATCGTATCATCTATCTCTGAGCATAAGATATTCACTGCAGGGTAGGATTTAGAAACTAAATAAGATATCGCTGTTTCGAAAAATGAGCCTTCAAGCGAAAAAAAACTAGTTGGTTCTTGTAGAAAAGGAATAGGAACACCTGAAAAGACAATGTCCACTTTTATTTCCTCCGAGAGAAGAAAATCTAGACTATAGGTATTCGTAATTATGGTAGGGGACCATTCTAACACCTGATTTAACAGGTCCTTTTCCAACGCTCTAAAATCTTGTATTAAAAGCGCGGGTTCTTGGTTCTCTCTGACAATATGATGCGAAGACATTTATCTTAGGTTATCGTTTTTATCCTTTGAGCTGTTGAATAGTTATATAAGCCATTAGGCCTATACTTAGCTCTAAAGCATCCTCATCGATATCAAAGGTAGATGTATGGACTGCAGAAGTTATTCCTTTACGAGCATTCCCTGTGCCGAGCCTGTAAAAACATGCTGGTATTTCCTGGGAGTAATAAGCAAAATCTTCTCCCGCAGGCCAAAGCTCTAGTTCTACAACATTTTCCTTTCCAAGATATTCCTCCGCAAAAGACCGCGATTGATTTGTCAAAGTGGGATCGTTTGTCAAAAAAGGATATCCTTTACGAACCTCAAACTCACAATGAGCTCCCATTGCCTCAGCGATTCCTTGGGCAATCTGCACCATTCTTTTATGTGCTTCACCGCGCCACTTCTCATCATAAGTCCTAAACGTCCCTTCTACAATCACTTCATCTGGAATAATGTTCGTAGCTCCATTACCTATAATCTTTCCCCAAGACACCACAGTAGGGATACGAGGGTCAGCATATCGGCTTACCACTTGTTGCAAAGCCGTTATGATTTGGGCCGTGATAGCAATAGGATCTATATTTTGGTGTGGATGTGCTCCATGTCCTCCTTTCCCCTTGATCGTCATGTAGAGTTCATCCGTCGAAGCCATATATTGCCCCGCTCTAAACCCAACCTTTCCAACCTCAATAAAAGGCATGACATGTTGTCCTAAGATAGCCTCGGGTTTAGGGTTTTCCAGAACCCCTTCTTTAATCATAAGAGATGCACCCCCTGGTAGTTTTTCCTCTCCAGGTTGAAAAATAAGCTTTACGGTACCTCCAAAAACGGGTCTTAACTGTTGCAATATTTTCGCCACTCCAAGTAGGGAAGAGGTGTGCACATCATGCCCACAAGCATGCATTATACCTAATCGTTCAGAGCCGTATTCGCGCCCCTCAACTTCAGTAATAGGAAGTGCGTCCATATCTGCACGCAATGCAATAATCTTATCAGACACCAAATCACCCTCCACAAGGGCAACTACACCCGTATTTGCCATGGACTCATAACTGATTCCCAACAAATCCAACTGCTGCTTTACAAAAGCGGATGTCTCAAATTCTTCAAATGAAAGTTCAGGATTACGATGTAGATGTCGACGAATATCGACTGTTTCTGAAAAAAAGGCTTTTGCCAATGCCTGTATGTCCTTCTTAAGATCGGCCATTGTGTACATATTACTATTCCCAAACCCAAATGTCTTCTTGAAATACGAAGACAGAACTGTATTGTGAACGCAACACACGCATAAAATTATTTGCTTCAGTTCGGCTAGTAAAATCCCCCACTTTAACCCTGTAGTTCGGTTCTTCGTAGTTTATATAACTATCCATATCCGTGTATTGATTTCTAAAGCGGCTTTGGGCTGCATAGGCATCATTGCGGTTAGAACCAGAGTATATCTGCACTCGGAAGCCCTTTCTCTTCACTCGGCTTGCTTTACTCTTATCCACCACTTTAGGACCAAGACTAACCGCTCGTGTTGCTGTGGGATTGATTTCATGCTCTGCTCTGAAGTTTTGCAAAATAGCAATCAAGGTATCTCTAGATACTTCAACTACCCCTGTTTGCTGTGCTTTGGTCGACAAGACCATTACTCCTAGAACAAAACCTAAAATCAATCCTTTTCTCAACATTATATTATTTTTTACGCGTTTTTACCGTGACAGTTCTTGTATTTCAATCCTGATCCACAAGGACACTCGTCATTTCTGCCTACAGTTTGCTCTTTCTTTATTGGTTGCGTTACCTGCGCAGTTCTAGTATCTACATCTTCTTCAGATACCCCTGTTGGCGAACTTAGTTCCTCCTTAGTTGCTACGACCTTTGGCTGTACAATTGGTTTTGCTTCTTGTACCTGTTGTGGTTGCTGTCCAGGGATTTCACCTTTGAATAGGAAGCTCACAATCTCTTTATTCATACTAGCCAACATGCTCTTGAACAAGTTAAAAGCTTCCATTTTATAAATGATAATTGGATCTTTTTGTTCATAAACAGCATTTTGCACAGACTGCTTTAAGTCATCCATCTCCCTAAGGTGCTCCTTCCAAGCTTCATCAATCAAGGCTAAAACTACTCCTTTTTCAAAAGAACGGAACACTTCAGCACCTTCAGTCTCGATCGCTTTCTTAAGATTTGTCGCAACTTGTATGCCACGAATGCCATCAGTAAAAGGAACAACGATATTTTCAATCATATCGCCTCGTTCTGCCATCACATTCGTCAATACTGGCAATGTTTGTTCTGCTAGATGCTTCGCTTTACTTTCGTAGTGTGTAATCACCTGATCAAACAACTTATCTGTTAATGTAGGAATACTACTAGTCGTAAACTCTTGGCTTGTTACTGTTGGGTCAATAGCAAATAAACGAATCATTTCTATTTGGAATTCCTCGTAAGAACCACCTTCTTTCGATTCGGTTACCACATCTTCGACAACGTCATAAATTGCATTATTCAAATCTACATCCAAACGCTCTCCAAACAATGCATTTTTACGTTTAGTATAGATTACCGTACGCTGAGAGTTCATAACATCATCATATTCCAACAAACGCTTACGAATACCAAAGTTATTCTCTTCGACTTTTCGTTGTGCCCGCTCAATAGACTTGGTCAGCATACTGTGTTGCATCACCTCACCTTCTTCAACTCCCATCTTCACCATAATGTTTGAAATACGCTCCGAAGCAAACAAACGCATTAATGGATCCTCTAATGAAACAAAAAACTGAGATGATCCAGGGTCACCTTGACGTCCTGCACGACCTCTCAACTGTCTATCTACACGACGGGATTCATGTCGTTCTGTACCCACAATAGCCAAACCACCGGCTTTAATAACCTCTTCCGTTAGCTTAATATCCGTACCACGTCCTGCCATATTGGTCGCTATTGTTACCTGCCCAGGATGTCCTGCTTCGGCAACAATTTCTGCTTCCCTTTGGTGCAACTTCGCATTTAAGACATTATGTTTAATTCCTCTCAACTTCAACATACGGCTCAGTAATTCCGAAATCTCCACTGAAGTAGTACCGACCAATACTGGACGTCCTTGTTCTGTTAGGTTTTGTATTTCTTGAGCTACTGCATTATATTTTTCACGTGCTGTACGATAGATAAAATCTTGTCTATCATCTCGCTGTATACCTCTATTTGTTGGAATTTCGACTACGTCCAACTTATAGATTTCCCAAAGCTCACCAGCCTCTGTAGAAGCTGTACCCGTCATACCAGACAATTTGTGGTACATACGGAAGTAATTTTGCAAGGTTACAGTCGCATAAGTTTGCGTTGCATCTTCTACTTTTACATTTTCTTTAGCTTCGATTGCTTGATGTAGACCATCAGAATAGCGACGGCCATCCATGATACGTCCTGTCTGCTCATCCACAATCTTAACCTTACCCTCGTCCACGATATATTGATCATCGCGTTCGAACAAAGTATATGCTTTTAATAACTGATTTATAGAGTGAATACGTTCTGCCTTAATGGAATAGTCACGCAATAATTCTTCTTTACGCGCAGCTTTTTCTTCCAATGTAGCTGTTGATTTTTCGATATCAGCAATTTCAGATCCAACATCAGGTAGGATAAAGAAACTAGGGTCTTCTCCTGATGCAGTAATCAGCTCAATTCCTTTTTCAGTAAGTTCAACTTGATTATTTTTCTCATCGATAACAAAGAAAAGCTCTTTATCGGCCTTAGGCATATGACGATTCTGCTCCTGCATGTAGTAGTTTTCTACTTTCTGCAAAATCTGACGATGATTTCCTTCACTTAAGAACTTGATTAGTGCTTTATTCTTAGGTAATCCTCTGAATGAGCGAAACAAAGCTAAACCTCCTGCTTCAGGATCTACATCTCCTGCTGCAATAGCCTTTTTAGCTTCATTAAATACCGTATTAATATAGGCTTTCTGTGCATTTACCAAGCGTTCTATCCGTGGCTTCAACTGATAGAATTCATGCTGGTCTCCCATAGGGATTGGTCCAGAGATAATCAATGGGGTACGAGCATCATCGATTAATACCGAGTCGACCTCATCAATCATTGCAAAATGCAATTTACGTTGCACCATCGCGTCTGGTGTTTGCGTCATATTGTCACGCAAATAATCAAAACCAAACTCATTGTTAGTACCATATACGATGTCGCATTTATAAGCATCACGACGTTGTGGAGAATTTGGCTGGTGTTTATCAATACAATCTACACTCAATCCGTGAAACTCGAAAAGAGGACCGTTCCACTCCGAGTCACGCTTAGCAAGATAATCGTTGACAGTTACAATATGTACTCCTTGACCAGATAATGCATTCAGGTAAGTCGGCAATGTTCCTACCAACGTTTTACCCTCACCTGTGGACATTTCTGCGATTTTACCTTGATGCAGAACAATACCACCGATCAATTGTACATCATAGTGTACCATATTCCACTTCACCTCATTTCCGGCTGCTGTCCAAGAATTACTCCATAGAGCTTTATCTCCTTGAATAGTGACATTTGCTTTACGAGCGGCCAATTCTCGATCAAAATCTGATGCCGTAACTTCCAATACCGAATTCTCAGTAAGGCGTCGAGCCGTATCTTTTACAACCGCAAAAGCTTCAGGTAATATTTCCAACAATATTTCTTCAAGCTTCTTGTCTCGGTCTTTATTCAATTTATCGATTTTCTCGTAAACTTCCGTTTTGGCCGCCATGTCTGTTTCGGTACTTTCAGACTTGTTTTTTAAATCGGCAATCTCGGCATCGATTTCCTTTAAATAGTCCTGAATACGTGCTTTAAATTCGATTGTTTTGGCACGAAGCTCGTCATGTGATAAATTGGTTAACTTGCTATATTCATCTTTAACCTTATTTACATAAGGTTGGATAGCCTTGATATCACGTTCTGACTTGCTACCAAATAGTTTACTTAAGAATTTTAACATAATTTTTTTTTATCTCTGTCCACATGCACAAAATTGAATCCAAAGACAAAACATAGGACATTTTGGCACTAACCGGGCAAATTTACTTATTCGAAACGATAACTTTCACTCTTACAATGTATTTTTTTTATATCTAGCCAAATCCCTCGTCTCTTTCTACTAAAAAGATGTTTTTTTTCATCTCAGGGATCAATTGAAGAGCCTCGGCACGTTCGAACATAGTCGTTATAGCCGCTCTACCAATACCTCCCAAATCAATTGAATAGGAATTTACATATAGCTCTATATGCTTATACATCACCGTCTCCTCCATCTCTTGGGCGTGACTCCGTATATATTCAATTCCGGACTTGGGATTGGCAAACGCAAATTCCACACTATGACGTACCAAGCGGTTAATCTTCTCTTTAATATCTAGTGGCAAATCTCGGCGAATCACAATACCGCCCAAGGGGATAGGATTATTTGTTGTTTTCTCCCAGTAGTCGCCAAGATCCACGACCTTATGCAATCCCTTCTCCTGATAAGTAAATCTATTTTCGTGAATAATCAATCCCAAATCGGCTTTACCATCCAATACGGCTTCTTCAATACCAGAAAAAACCAATTCTTGCTTATTTTGCAATTGAGGAAAGGCCAAGCCCAACAAAAAGTTTGCGGTGGTATATTTACCCGGTATAGCTACCACCAGGCTCCTAAACTTATCGGGCAGATCCTTCCCTACATACTCCATTAATTCTTCAGCTAACGCTTTATTTTTGGTAATAAGCAGAGGGCCTACACCAAAACCTAGAGCGCTCCCTGCATCCAACAATTCATAATCTTCTACAGCATATGCAAAAGCGTGATAACTCAGCTTTGTAATAGCTAGTTCTTTCTTGAAAGCTTTTTGGTTCAGCGTTTCAACATCATGATATTCGACCTCAAATTCCAGCCCATATGTATCAATTTTTTGATGTATCAAGGCATCAAATATATAGGTATCATTGGGACATGGAGAAAAACCTAAACTTAATTTCATTATTTAAAATAGTGTTATACCTTTATTTTAACAGTAATCACCAAAACCAGCATCGCAATAAAAGTTATAAAAACAATCCCTTTGGCCAACGATTCCTTTCCCGCCCGATAGGTAAACCGAACAATAATCAAGTTAATAAGGGCAGCGACCACATACAGCGCAATAGGTTTATCTGAAAAGTAACTTGCTTGTATGCTCGTATAGTTAGATAGTACATAGGCTAGGATGGGGGCGAGGGTACCTATCAACCCTCCGGTCCAAAAAGAATCCTTCATTTAGCTTTTGAAATTAAATGCCCAAGAGTTTAATTCTTGAATTGTGTGATGTGCGGTCATATCATACTGTGTGGGCACTATAGACACATAACCGTTTTTCAAAGCAAACACGTCCGTATCTTCCCCTCTATCACTCCACTCAAACTGTCCCGTCAACCAAAAATACTCCCTGTTATAGGGATCCAAACGATGCTCAAACTCTTCTATCCAATGACCGTTAGCCTGCCTACAGATTTTAATTCCTTTTATCTCCTTATCTATATGCGGAAAATTAACATTCAGGAGTGTGCCTTTAGGTAACCCATTTGCCAGCACTTGCTCTGCTATGGCTGAGATATAAGGTCTACAATGAGAAAAGTCTGCACCGTGTGAAAAATCATCTAATGAAAAACCAATGGATGGAATTGCTTCAATAGCACCTTCTACAGCAGCTGACATCGTACCAGAGTATAATACATTGATTGAATAGTTCAGTCCATGATTTATTCCCGATACGCATAAATCTGGCTTCTCTCCTTTAAAAATCCGGTTTACCGCCAGTTTGACACAATCCACAGGTGTACCGGAGCACTTATACATCTCGACTCCCTCATATAGCTCTATTTTATCCAGCCTCAAAGGCTTTCCAATAGTTATTGCATGCCCCATTCCCGACTGAGGCCCATCAGGAGCTACAACGATCACCCGTCCCAACTTTTTCATTTCCTCCAACAAGACCTTTATTCCTGGGGCCGTTATACCATCATCATTCACAACGAGTATAGTGGGTTTCTTCTTTGTCATACCGCTAAGTTAGTAAATAATCTAATCCCGTACCACACGGAATCCGAGATTACTAAAAGAAGCCATTGGGGCTACAGAACCTATAAAAATAGTATTAAACGCGGCACAACTCGTCCTATTACACCACCAAGATCCACCTCGGGCATGAGCTACTTTACGCCCTTTGTCCTGAGGAAGCCGTCCTTCGCAAAACTCGAAGACATTTCCTAATACATCATATAGCCCCCATGGGTTAGCCTTAAAGCTCTTTACTGGTGCTGTATACATATAACCATCCGAAAAATCTGGCTTAAGATGATCTTCTTTATGCCAGATATTTGCATACTCCTCTATTTTTTCTTCAGAAGCCCCCTCAAAATATTTTCCCGTGGAACCCGCTTTTGCTGCAACTTCCCATTCATCAAACGTTGGTAGTCGTACCTCTGCCCATTTACAGTATGCAATAGCATCGCGGTAAGAAATACACGTGACAGGATGATCCATCTTATTCACTATACCCCCTCGGGATACGCCATTTGGAAAACGCCAGTACGCTGTACTATCTTGTATCCACCTAAACTCTTCCAAACCCGGCTCAAAAACCTGCGCATTACCATATCTTTCAGCAGTGGTCCTATACCCTGTAGCTTCTACGAATAGTAGAAATTCAGCATTAGTCAACTCTGTTGTAGCAATATTAAACTCCTTGACAAAAACAGTTCTTTTCGGGTTCAATACAGCCCCTTCTTCCCCCACAGTATATGTTCCTTCTTCAATCCGAACAAAATCCAGATCCTGTGCAAAAGAAGAAATAGTAAAACCTATAGATAACAGAAAAAGAACAATCTTTTGCATCCTATTTATTATTCTTATCAAAAACTATTTTCTAACAGCACTTTTTTCTTTAAAGTACCCCTTTGCCCGTTGTAATATCAACTCCTCATTTGCCTTATTATAGTCAATGTATGTCTCATAATTATAGGATTGTCCGTATAGTTTTCGATATGAAATAGACTTCAGGAACTCTTCATATTCTCCTTTTTTCATCAGCAAAAGAAGCAAAGTCAACGCATCTTTATCTTTTTTATTATTTTCAAAATAAGTAATGATAAAGGGAATCATTTCCCATCCATTAATTTCGTCGATTACATCCTTATAATTCACGCCCATCCGCTTGCTTCGTAAAGTAGACTCTTCTATATAAGACATTATAGAATCTCTATTCTCGCGCAAAAAAACAAGTTGTCGTTGACTCCATGTCTGTTCGTTTAATGTAGATAGCAAATAGGCAAATACCTTTTGTTCCTCATTAGGCAACATAATCCGTATATCACAATTCTGCGAATATACTTCTGGATGAATCATCGTATATGTAAATTTTTCGCGTAGGGTCAACGATTTAAAATCAGCTGTAGACAAGGCGGATAACCCCATGTCATCGTTATCATCAGACTTGACTTCGATTTTCTTAATCAAACCCTTCACTTTATCCAGACCATAAGGCGGAACCGTCATCTTCCTCCGGTATTCCCAATAGTCATAATCCGCTTTTGTAGGTTCATAAAGCGCCAAATCATCTTGTGCATAAGAAAATGCTACTGCACTTATACTGATCAAAACTGTTATTAAATATCTCATAGCAATAGTAAACAAGTGACCTACTTGTCGAAAGTTAATTTCCGAAAATAAAATTAATGATTTCTTCTTATTTTCCACAAAGGAATAGGTGGATTAAGCCGAGATCTATAGGGGTAGTATATTCACCATAGATCGAAACGAAAGCGCCTGATAACACTTAGAGATACAGGCCCTTCTTATCTATAAATTCTAAAACACGATCAGGAACAAAAAACTTAACATCCTTTCTGTCCCTGATAGCGCTTCTTATAAAAGTAGATGACAACTCCATTTGAGGTGTATCTGTCATTGTCACTGCTGGGTGATTCGACCATTCGCCAGCCTCATATTTCGGCCTTGGATAGACAAAAATCTGAAAGTCTCTTAACAAGATGTCTGCATTTTTCCATTTGTGCAACCCCATTAGATTATCTTCTCCCATGATCAACACAAACTCTTTACTCGGATACCGCTCCCTCATGTAGGTCAGCGTATCTATCGTATAAGAAGGCTGTGGAAGTCCAAATTCAATGTCACATGCCTTCAACTTTTCTGCTCCTTCGATAGCGAGGTTCACCATCTCTAGGCGATCATACATATTGCCCAGACTTTTTTTGTCCTTAAAAGGATTCTGAGGCGACACAACAAACCATACCTCAGCTAGGTCTGTATATTGCGCCATATAGTTTGCAATAATCAAATGTCCTATATGTATCGGGTTAAAAGACCCGAAGAAAAGTCCAATCTTATTGCCAACCATTATTTATCCAAAAAATCCAACACTATTTTTTCCGCATCTTGACATGCTACATCCAGATCGAAGTTATTTAATATCACGTCAAATTTATCTGCGTAACTCAACTCCAACTCCGCTTTTGCAAAGCGTTCCTTCAGTTTTTCTTCTGAATCTGTACCACGTCCAGAAAGTCGCTCTTGTAACACTTCTAGCGATGGTGGGTTTACAAAAATCGCTAATGCTTCCTCTGGAAACTTAGACTTCAATCGTAATCCACCGACTACGTCAATATCAAAAATAACGCTCTTTCCTAGAGACCATATACGATCCAATTCGGACCTCAGTGTTCCATAATATGTTCCAGAATAAACCTCTTCAAATTCTATAAACTCTTGCTTTGCTACCTTATGTAGAAACTCTTCTTTGGAAATGAAATAATAGTCTTTACCGTTTTCTTCACTACCTCTTGGCTCTCTGGTACTCGCCGATATAGAAAACTCCAATTTGTCACTATATTTACTCAACAGATGTCTTACTATCGTTGTTTTTCCTGCTCCAGAAGGAGCAGAGAAGATTATCAATTTTTTATTCATAACTTACAATACATTTAGTAGTTGCTCCTTGATTTTCTCAAGCTCCTCTTTCATACGAACTACAATTTGCTGAATATTCGCATTATTAGCCTTCGACCCTAGAGTATTTATCTCTCTCCCCATTTCCTGAGAAATAAACCCTAGTTTTTTACCGTTAGAATCCGCGGCATTAAGTGCCTCCAAAAAATAGTTACAATGACTCCTCAAACGAACTTTTTCTTCTGTAATATCAAGTTTGTCGATATAAAAAATTATCTCTTGCTCAAAACGATTTTTATCAATATTCTCTTTTCCTACAGCTTCATCCATATACTGACTCAGACGTTCTCTAATCAGTGGAATTCGATCGCCTTCGACACGTTCTACCTGCCCTAAATAATCAAGAATCAACTCTACACGCTTCTCCAAATCATTTTTCAAAACCTTCCCTTCATCCATTCTAAACCCAGTGAATGATTCTACAGCTTGATAGAAAGCGCTCAACAATACTTTCCCCTCTTCTTCATCCACTTCGTCTTCATTATTCGCAATCACTTCAGGCATTGAAAGCGCCAGATTAAATAACCCCGTTTGATCTTCTCCGAGCTGTGCAGCAATATCTTTAAGTTGATTATAATATTTCTTCAGCAGTTCACGGTTTATAGAAGATGCTTTCGCTGTTTGGTCAGCGTATTCCGATGAAATCAAAACGTTCACTTTTCCTCGTTCTATCAGTTTACTACATTCTCCACGAAGCGTAAGCTCCTTGTCCGAAACAGCCTTAGGTAAACGTATTCCTAACTCTAGAAATTTTGAATTAAGTGATTTTATTTCCACAGTGTATTTAACCTTCGCATTCTCATGCGAACCTACACCATATCCTGTCATTGATTTTATCATATGCAAAGGTAGGAAAACTAATGTTGATTTCTAACAATCTGACTATTGAAAAACCCTAAACTATGTCCTGTTATATTAAAAATATCGTTTATCGACAACCATCCTACCAATCATGCTTAGCAATGATTACACATAAATAGGTTTTATAAGTAGATCCGCTCGGTGAATGGACAAAACCAATACCTATATCAACCAGAGAACCATTCCAATCATCCATACCTAAAACATGTTTCTGATGCATAAAACCTGGAGATCCCTTTCCAATGATAAAAGCATTAATCCCCTCTACGGCTGTGGCATGATTGGCTGCTATCGATTCGAAATTATTCGCTGACTTTTTCTTCGTCCAATCTGGGTTTAGATTATAGCCCGCCTTTGCTATATAGTAATTAGGCCCAAGTCCTTCGGGCGTCACATGTTCAAAATAATTTCTATTAGCCATATCATACGCCCTGAATTCTGCTACTTTTGCAAGATCATCGTTCCAAATCAACTTCGTTCTTTTCACCTTATTCACTGGTGAAATCCCTAATTTCTTAGCATATTTTTCAGGATGCATACGGATATCATTAAGTAGATTATATGCCTCTTTTGCTTGTTGCCGATCGGTACTAATATTTTTATTTTGAGCAATCGCTGCAGTAGAGAACAATAATAAGAAAAACAGAATGCGCATATTAATTCTTTTTAAACTAGACTACTTTGTTGTACTTATGTTTAAATCAACCTAAGCAAAAAAAAGAGGCATTCCTTTTTGGAGTGCCCCTTTCTATTGTAACATATACAGCCTTTAGCCTGCTGCTTTATTTCCTTTTAGTTTTTCCTTCACTACTTCAAAAATTATCGGAAGTATAGAAAGGAAAATAATAATCAAAACCACCTTAGAAAAATTATCTCGAATTATAGGAATGTTCCCTAAGAAATAGCCCGCCAATGTAATTCCGACAACCCAAAGAATTGCTCCAACAACATTATAGGTTATAAACGTACTATATTTCATCCGACCAATTCCTCCCACAAAAGGAGCGAGGGTTCTTACAATAGGAACAAAACGAGCAATAACGATCGTTTTGCTACCATATTTCTCATAGAACGAGTGTGTTTTTTCAAGTTGTGCATCTGTTACCATTTGCTTCCCAAACAGCCTAAACCGAGTAATACGCATTCCAAAATGCTTACCAATCGCATAATTCAAGGAATCCCCCGTAATAGCGGCAATAAGCAACAGAATAATCATAATCCAGATATTAAGATCATTTGGTTGAGCGGCAAGCATCCCTGCTGCAAAAAGTAACGAATCTCCTGGCAAAAAAGGCATCACTACCACACCTGTTTCAACGAATATGATTAGAAATAAAATCAAATACGTCCAGGTCTGATAGTCATTTACAATCTCCACCAGATGATCATCAATGTGAAGAATAAAATCTATCAATGAATATATTAAATCCAATGGAATTCAGTATTAGTTAAAACTATTCAGCATTACAGGCATAACCAACATCAAGATTTCTTCATTATCCTGTTTGATTGCTGGTAATAACAACCCTGCGCGATTTGGAGTACTCATTTCCAACACCACTTCTTCACAGTTTAAATTATTCAGCATTTCTACCAAAAACTTAGCGTTGAATCCTATCTCCATGTCTTCACCTTCAAACTGACAATTAAGACGTTCATGAGCCTCATTAGAGAAATCTAAGTCCTCCGCAGAGATATTCAACTCACTACCATTGATTTTCAAACGAACTTGATGAGTCGTTTTATTTGCAAAAATAACGACACGACGCAATGTGTTTAAAAACAAAGCGCGGTCTACTGTAAGCTTATTTGGATTCACTTGAGGGATTACAGCATCATAATCCGGATAACGCTCGTCTACAAGACGACAGATCAAATGAATGCTACCAAACTGAAAGAATGCATTTGTTGTATTATACTCTACCGCTACCGAAGTCTCATCAGATGGTAGGGAAGATTTTAACAATGTCAATGCTTTCTTTGGAAGAATGATAGATGTTGCCTTTTCTGCACCGACATCTGTACGACGGTATCTCACCAAGCGGTGTGCATCTGTTGCTACAAAAGTGATATTCTGTTCTCCTAATTGTACCAACACACCAGACATCGCCGGTCTTAATTCGTCATTACTTACTGCAAATATTGTTTTATTTATAGCCTCCGATAGAATGGATGCTGTAATTTTAACTGTTGAGACATTATCTACAACAGGTATCTTAGGAAAGTCATCTGCATTTTCTCCACTGAGCTTATATTTTCCATCTCCAGCACTAATCTCTATCGCCAGCGTTTTTGTATCCACCGAAAAAGCAACAGGTTGATCAGGTAACGTCTTCAATGTATCTATCAAAATCTTTGATGGCATTGCTACTCTTCCTTCTTCTTTAGCTTCGATGGCCACAGAAGTTACCATGCTCGTTTGTAAATCCGTCGCAGAAATAGTTAACGTGTTATCTTTTATTTCAAATAGAAAGTTCTCCAAAATAGGAAGAACAGTACTGCTACTGGATGCCCCGCTTATGGCCTGCAATTGTTTTAATAATACAGATGTGGATACTATAAATCTCATGTCTAGCTTCGATATATTTTTATATGCAATAATACAGAAAAGAATTAAATTTTTACAATCTAAGTACGGGTTTATCTTTCATCATTGACATATTCACTTCGGTTTTTTTTGTACTATGTATTCGTGAATACAACGCTTTTTATCTAAGTTTGTGTAGACTTACGATATGCAATTTAAGGAAATAGTAGGACACCAAAGCATTAAAAACCATTTAATCAACTCGGTAAAAAACAATCGGGTCAGCCATGCTCAGCTTTTTTTAGGACCAGAGGGTTCGGGCAGTCTGGCTTTAGCGTTGGCATACGCCCAATACATCAATTGTGAAGACCGACAAGAGGACGATAGTTGTGGACATTGTGCATCTTGCAGAAAATATGAAAAATTAATCCACCCCGATTTACATTTTTCCTATCCCTTCTTTGCTAAAGGCAAAGAAGAAACCGCTACTACCTATATGGACGAGTGGCGCAAAGCTTTTCTTACCAATCCTTATTTAGGTTTGAATTACTGGCGAGAGCAACTAGATTCTGGCAATAAACAAGCTAATATCAATATAGCTGAGGCCCATGATATCATCAAAAAACTGAGTCTCAAATCTTTTGAAGCCGAGTACAAAGTATTGATTATGTGGCTTCCGGAATACCTTGATACTCAAGGAAACGCCCTTCTAAAGCTTATTGAAGAGCCTCCAGCAAAAACTCTTTTCCTTTTAGTTGCGGAAAATCAAGATAAAATAATAAATACAGTAATTTCCCGAACCCAATTGGTCAAAATTAACAAACTTCATCATGACGAGATGAATAGTTACTTAGTTGAGGAGCGAAAGTTAGACCCTAGACGTGCCAAAGAAATATCCTTTATTGCAGATGGAAATATTCAAGAGGCTCTTAATTTAATCCACCAACATGGTGAAAACGAAACTTTTTCTATTTTGGTTCAATGGTTACGTTTTATTGTCACTGATAATGGGAAAGAATTAATAGGTCTTACTGAGGATAAACTTTCGAAGTTAGGTCGGGAAAATCAAAAAAGTTTCTTACTTTATGCCATTAATATGATGAGACAGATCATATTAATGCAACAAGGCTTGAGAAATCTAGTCTTTTTACAAGAAGAAGAATTTGCATTTGTAGAAAAATTTAGTGGTTTATTCCAATTTGAACAATTAGAAGAAGCTATCAATATCCTAGAAAAGACACATTATGGTATTGAACGTAATGGTAACGCTAAAATATTATTTTTAGATTTATCTTTGCAATTGGTTTTATTGTTCAAATATCAAACGTTCCCGAAAAATCGGGACTCAATAATATAAAATAGAAATATGGGATGTGGCAGTTGCTCATCCGGGGGATGTGGTACAGGAAGTAAATTAGGTACAGTACCATCAGGATGCAATAACAATGGTTCTTGCATGACCAGCGGATGTAATAAATTAGATGTATATGACTGGCTTTCCGACATGGATTTGCCTTCAAATTATAAACCCTTTGACATTGTTGAAGTTCGCTTCAAAGGCTCTCGTAAGGATTATTATGTAAACACGGACAACATTTACCTAGAAATGGGCGAAATGATAGCCGTAGAGCCTTCTACAGGCGGATACGATATCGGGCATGTTTCATTGACAGGAGAGCTCGTCCGTCTTCAATTGAAGAAAAACAATATCGCACCAGACTCCGTCGTCAAGAAAATCTACCGCAAGGCAAACGACGCCGATGTTACAAAGTTCAACATTGCGAAAGAGCTTGAATGGGAGACCATGCATCGAGCGAGAAAGCTTGCTTTAGATCTTGGTCTATCGATGAAAATATCCGATGTAGATTACCAAGGCGATAAAACAAAGGCTACTTTCTATTATACAGCAGAAGGTAGGGTTGACTTTCGTGAGTTAATAAAGCGTATGGCCGAATCCTTCCGTATCCGAATAGAGATGCGACAGATTGGAATGCGTCAAGAAGCAAGCCGTTTGGGCGGTATAGGCTCCTGTGGTCGTGAACTTTGTTGTTCCACGTGGCTTACAGATTTTAAGACCGTATCAACCTCTGCTGCCCGCTATCAAAATCTATCCCTCAACACACTTAAACTAGCTGGTCAATGCGGTAAATTAAAGTGTTGTTTGAACTATGAGTTGGATAGTTATATGGATGCATTAAAGGACATTCCTAACGATGTAGACAGAATAGAGACTAGCAGTGGCATGGCCTATCTTCAAAAAACAGATATCTTCAAAAAAACAATGTGGTTCTCTTACCCTGGTGCTGAAAACTGGATCCCGTTATCCATCAGTAAAGTAAAAGAACTTGCAGAAATGAATAAAGGGGGAATTAAACCTGACGCATTAGATTACACCCCTCAAACTGTTGAGACCAAAAAACCAATTGTTTTTGACTATGAAAATGTCGTTGGCCAAGATAGCTTAACGCGTCTGGATGATAAAAACAAAAGACGTAAAAAGAAAAAAAGCAAACCTCGACAAACTCCAACAAATCAAAAAACAGAGGGTAATACAAATCCTAATCAGGCACAAGCTCCAAAGCAAGCCCCTTCAGGTCAAAAAAAGGAAACGAACAGTGGTGTAGAAAGCCGTCCAAATAGACCTGCTCAAAATAAAGACAATAACAAAACTGCGCCCACTGCCAATCAGGGAGATGATACCGCGCAAAAAAATGAGCAGCGAAAAAAAAGAAGGTATAATAACAGGAATAGAAACAAGAATAACGATAAACCAAATAACAGTGGCGAGTAGATACTCGTCACTATTTTTTCAATATGATAAGACCCCTTCTATATGCTTTTGGTATAATTAGTTGTTTGGTTTCCTGTACCAATAGCGCTGTCTATGAAAAGAATCAGCCTATTCCAGACCGAGCATGGTCATATGAAAAAACACCTCAATTTGATGTGCACATAGTAGATTCCAAGGCTAGATACAACATCTATATAAACCTACGTCACTCCAATGAATATAGCTTTTCCAATATTTTTGTACTCCTTCATGAAAAAGGCGCAAAATTAGTCGATACAGCTTATCGTAAAGAAATACCTCTTGCTCAGTTGGATGGACGTTGGTTCGGAAATTCAGCGGGATCACTGTATGAAGTACAATACCTTGCAAAAGAAAACTTTCTCTTCCCTGATACTGGTGTATATACCTTTGCCGTCGAACAGAACATGCGGGAAAATCCGCTCAAGGATATTGTTGATGTAGGTATTAAGGTGGTAAAACAATGATTATTACCCTTATTCGGTGGTTATTATTACCAATAAGTCTAATCTATTGGCTCATTGTATGGGCTAGAAATACACTCTATGACAAAGCTATACTAAAAGGCACCAAATTCTCCATCCCTACAATTGTCATTGGTAATCTTGCCATAGGAGGAACAGGAAAAAGCCCCATGACGGAATACATCATCCGATTACTAAAAGATGATTACAAAATTGCTACGCTTAGTAGGGGATATGGTCGAAAAACAAAAGGCTATAAAATTGTGCACAGCGATTCTTTAGCAATCGAAGTAGGAGATGAGCCTTTACAGTTCAAAAATAAATTTCCGGAAATTACAGTTGCTGTTTCTGAAAATCGCTGTTACGGAGTTCAACAACTTAATAAAGATCATGACGTCATTATTTTAGATGATGCTTATCAGCACAGAAAATTAACTCCTGGTTTCACCATTCTTCTTTTCGACTTTAACTCTCTTTTATCACCCATAATAACTCTTCCTACCGGAAACTTTAGGGACAATTTTTCTGCGACAAAAAGAGCCGATCTAATATTAATCACAAAGTGTCCTGACGACATTCTCAATGAAGATAAGAACCATATAGAACACCGAATAAGAAAACATTCCCTTGCCCCCATATTCTATACGGGGATTGATTATAGACAGCCAAAAGATAGAAATGATCTATCATTAACAACTCCATTAAACAACCTTGATATTCTTCTTTTTTGTGGTATAGCCAATCCTTTGCCTTTGCAGTCTTATCTCACTCGTTTAGGAAATACGGTACATATCTTACAGTATCCAGACCATCACAATTACACCGATAAAGACTTCGACAAAATAGCAAATCATTATCAGTCCCTACCTGCTGGCAATAAAATTATCATAACGACAGAAAAAGATATCCAAAGGGTACCCAAATCAGCTTTAAAGGGCCTGCCTCTTTATTACATCCCTATCACCCTCAAATCAATGGATAAGCAACAGAATACCTTTGATCACTTTATCTTTAATTACATACAGGCCACCACAAATGTTAATTAGCTTTAATGAAAGTTAATCTTCACTAAAGTTAAAGCATCAACTCCCTAACAGTCAATTTATTTAATGAAATTTATGGTGTAAACAATTAATTGATTCATCATGAAAACAGTATTCACATTAGTAATAATGACAGCACTATCCATCAGTATCTGTCAGGCACAGGAGAGAGGCAACAGACAGCACCGTAGCCCCGAAGAACAGGCAAAAATAAAAGTCGAACGACTAGCTACAGAGCTTAATCTTCAAAACTCTCAAAAAGACTCTATTTACAACTATCTTTTAATCTTTCAAAAAGAAGCAAAATCAGAAAACAGGAGAGAAAATTGGAAACAAAGAGACACTAAAATAAAAACTTTTCTAAGCGAAGAACAAGTAATAAAATACGACTCTTTGCAAAATAGTACCAAAAGCAAAAGAAGTCGACAAAAGACAACTTAAAACACTTAAAAACAACAACTTAAAAAGAGATAAAGCTATTTTATCTCTTTTTAAGTTGTGTTAAATGATGTTAAATTGTAACAAACACGATACAATAAAAGCAATAAAATAGGCTATATGACAGTTATTAATTCAGAAAACGATTAATAATACATTTCAAAAACTTAAAATTTAAATGCTATGAAAAAATTAATTTTAACTGGACTAAGCTTTTTATTTGCTGTCACGATTCTATTCGCTCAAGAAATTAATCCAGAAAACAAAGCAAAAGAAACGGTTACAGAGTTGACCGAAAAATTAACACTGACTGATGACCAACAAACAGCTGTATATAATATTGTTCTTGAAAAAGTAAATGCAAAAATTGCTATAAAATCAGACACAACATTATCGGCAGATGTAGTAAAAGAACAAATACAAGCTTTAACAGCCACTGCCAATGGTAAGATTAACGACTTATTGACAGACGAACAGAAACCATTATTCGTTCAATACTTAGAAGAAAAGATGGCTAATAAAAAAGAATAGATTGAATAAGTACAATAGTTTTTAATTTCATAATTACCTAGCTGAGGCGGGTCAGAGAAAATGCTCTGGCTCGCCTTATTTCATTAAAAAGGGCTGATTCTTTAGTATGAATCAGCCCTTCTCCTATATTATATTACTACGACTAAGAAGTTTTCAATTTCTTCTGTATGTCCTGTACGTATGTTTTAAATTTCTTATCCGTTTCTATCAAGTCTTCCACGGTCTGACAAGCATAAATTACGGTAGAGTGATCTCTTCCTCCGAAGAAACTACCAATCGACTTCAAAGAAGATTTAGTATGATTTTTGGCCAGATACATCGATATTTGACGAGCCTGTACTATCTCTCTCTTACGTACCTTAGATTTAACCATTTCTACAGGAACTTCAAAATATTCACAAACCAGTTTTTGAATATACTCCATCGATATCTCTTTGTGGGTATTTTTCACAAAGTTCTTCAGCATCGACTTCGCCAAGTTTAGATCAATCTCCTTCTTATTTAACGTTGATTGGGCCAATAATGAAACCAGAGCGCCTTCTAGTTCACGCACACTATTGTCAATCTGTGTCGCTACGTACTCTACAACATTCTCCGGTAATTCTATACCGTCAGAGTACATTTTCTTTTTTAGAATAGCAATTCTAGTCTCTAAATCTGGAGCTTGTATATCGGCAGACAATCCCCATTTGAAGCGGCTTAAAAGACGTTCTTCTAAGCCTGAAAGATCTTTTGGCGCTTTGTCCGAAGTCAGAATAATTTGTTTTCCTGATTGGTGTAAATGATTGAACACGTGGAAAAATATATCCTGTGTCTTTTCCTTTCCAGCAAAGTTATGGACATCATCCATAATAATAACATCCATTGCTTGATAGAAGTTCACAAAATCATTGATTGTATTATTCTTCAGGGAATCTACAAACTGCTGACAGAATTTTTCACAGGAAAGATATATAACTAGCTTATCCGGCAGGTTTCTCTTTATTTCATTACCGATAGCCTGTATCAGATGCGTCTTACCTAATCCCACATCTCCATACAACATCAAAGGATTAAATGAGGTACCACCAGGTTTATTTGCCACTGCATATCCAGCTGATCTAGCTAATCGATTACATTCTCCTTCCACAAAATTCTCAAACGTATAGTTCTGATTCAGCTGCGGGTCAACCTGCAACTTCTTTAGTCCAGGTATGACAAATGGATTCTTAATATTTTTATTTAGAGCGACAGGAACAGGGATAGATTGTCTCTTAGCTTCAGCCCCGTTGCCATTCGAAGGCAGATTTGTCGTATAAGGTATATTAGTAGAAGATTTCTCTACTACGATATTATACTCCAACCTTCCTTGCTCGCCTAAAAATTTCTTTACAGTCTTACGAAGAATACCCACATAGTGCTCTTCCAGCCACTCATAAAAAAACAAACTCGGTACTTGAATAGTTAAAACGTTTCCCTCCAAACGAATAGCCTTCACAGGCTCGAACCATGTCTTGAAACTCTGCGCCGGAATGTTATCTTTTATGACCTGAAGACAATTATTCCAAACACCTGTATACGTTTTTTCCATTCTTAAATTGTTAATAACTTGATAACCAATTAATGATAAAATAATTGTTTATAACTTTCGCTCTCAACGAAGATGACAAAAATTTCTGAGGTAAAAAAATCAAAAACCAAAAAAAACAATAACAACTGAAATACAATAACTTACATGTTTTTTAGAGTAATTTTAACACTAATCTTCATGTCAAATTATACTTTTCCACACGGGTAT
Organism: Sphingobacterium sp.; assembly: GCA_031277715.1. Lineage (GTDB taxonomy): Bacteria > Bacteroidota > Bacteroidia > Sphingobacteriales > Sphingobacteriaceae > Sphingobacterium. The sequence goes on from JAITLW010000039.1 coordinate 30,240, forward strand.
CTCTTAGCAAGAATAGATTGCTATTTTTGAAAAAAAATGGATTGCAGGTTGAAAATTGTGGAAAACTTTGTGCCTCAATAATTAGTTCTTTTCTCTCATATCCACAGCAAAAAATAAGCCACAAATACTTGTGGCTTAATCAATTTTGAAAATATATTTTTAGTTTCCCTTATAGGTTAACTGACCATCGTCTTTGTAGGTTGCGATTGCATTAGTTTTCTACACACTTCTATCACCGCGTTGGCATCATAATTACACAGTCTCCAGAGTTCTGGTTGCTCACCATGATCCACAATCTCATCAGGAATACCTAATCGTACAAGATTTGCAGTGTATTTATGATCAGCCATAAATTCAAGCACAGCCGAACCAAACCCTCCTGGCAGCACCCCGTCTTCTATAGTAATGACTTTCTTAAACTTTTTAAATACTTCGTGCAGTAGATCCTCGTCAATTGGTTTCACGAACCGAATATCATAATGAGCAGGGTATATTCCCTCTTCATTCAAAATATGAAAAGCCTTTGAGACCTCATTACCTACATGTCCTAAACTAATAACAGCTACTTCTTCACCATCCACAAGCTTACGGCCTTTACCTATCTCCAAAGCCCTAAAAGGACGCTTCCAATCCGGCATTACTCCCGATCCACGCGGATATCGGATGACAAATGGGCCCATATCCTCCAATTGAGCCGTATACATCATATTACGCAACTCCTCTTCATTCATTGGTGCGGCTATAGTCATATTAGGAATACAACGCATAAACGCGACATCATATGCCCCATGATGCGTTGGTCCATCAGCTCCTACCAATCCAGCTCTATCTAGGCAGAATACAACATTTAGATTCTGTAAAGCCACGTCATGTATCACTTGATCATAGGCACGCTGCATAAACGAAGAGTAAATATTACAAAACGGTACTAATCCCTGCGTTGCCAAACCTGCACTAAAAGTTACTGCGTGTTGTTCTGCTATCCCCACATCAAATGCCCTATCTGGCATGGCATTCATCATGATATTCATGGAGGATCCACTCGGCATGGCAGGCGTAATTCCCATAATTCGGGTATTGCTTTCGGCAAGTTCAACCAAAGTGTGTCCAAATACATCTTGATACTTCGGTGGCTGAGGCTTATCATGCGTACTCTTCTTAATCTCACCGGTTATTTTATCAAATAATCCAGGAGCATGCCATTTAGTCTGATCTTTCTCTGCTAGAGAATACCCTTTTCCCTTCATTGTAACTACATGTAACAACTTAGGTCCATTGATATGCTTCAAATCTTCTAGTGTCTTCACTAGCTTATTGACATCATGTCCATCAACTGGTCCGAAATACCTAAAATTAAGTGATTCGAATAAATTAGAATTTTTTAATAATGTTCCCTTAATACTTTGCTCCAATTTTTTAGCCCATCCATATGCGTCAGGACCATTCTTAGAAATCTTAGCCAATACAGCAATAAGGTCATCACGAAATCTATTATAGCTTTTAGAAGTCGTAATACTTGTTAAGTATTCCTTCATCGCCCCCACATTGGGGTCAATGGACATACAGTTATCGTTCAATATCACCAATAGGTTCGATTTCTCAATACCAGCATGATTTAATGCCTCAAAAGCCATTCCCCCTGTCAATGCTCCATCACCAATTATAGCTACGTGCTGCCTATCAGTTTCCCCTTTATAAGCTGATGCCACGGCCATCCCTAACGCGGCAGAAATAGACGTTGAAGAGTGTCCTACCCCAAAAGCATCATATTCACTTTCGCTACGTTTAGGAAATCCTGATATCCCGCCCAAAATACGATTCGTATGAAATGAATCCCGTCGGCCTGTCAATATCTTATGTCCATAAGCTTGATGTCCCACATCAAATATAATCTGGTCATATGGCGTATTCAATACATAATGTAATGCTACAGTCAGTTCGACCACGCCCAAGCTAGCCGCAAAGTGCCCTCCATTGACAGAAACAATATCAATAATATACTGTCTGAGCTCTTTACATACTTCTTCCAATTCACTATCTTTTAGATTACGTAAATCAGACGGAAATTGAATTCCTTTTAAAAGTGCTCCTGCTTCTACCTGCATACCAAAAAAATTTCAAAATAAGATACAAAGTAACAATTAATTCCATAAACTATCTACAATTATTTAGAGAATTAGTTTTGTCCGTAAAATATACCAGAGATGTTTTTCTAAAACATAAATATTAACTTTCAAATGTCTATTTTTGAGATTGTATATGGATACGACAAACTACGAAATAAAACTGGAACAATTTGAAGGTCCCTTTGACCTTTTATTGTTCTTTATCGAACGCGATGAATTGAACATCCACGATATCCCTATTTCTAGAATTACAGATGACTTTTTGGATTATATCCAGAAGATGCAATCCTTAAATATAGAATTAGCTTCCGAATTCATTTTCGTTGCCTCGACCCTGATGCGTATCAAGGCGAAAATGTTACTTCCTCGTCCTGATTTAGATGGAAACGAAAATGAAGTAGATCTAAAGGAACAACTTGTTCAGAAACTTATCCTCTACAAACAATTCAAGGATGTCTGCGAATCGTTAAAAGTTTTGGAAACGGACCGCGAAAAATTACACCATCGCGCCAATATTGCCTATGACCTAAAACACACCCAGCGACAGACAACCGAAGAAGAACTTGCATCTTTCGATTTATACAAACTGATGATGGTATATGAAAAGATGATGTTTCATTTTACCCACAGGGTAATGCCTGTGACACATACCGTTGTCAAATTTCCTTATACAATCGAACAGCAAAAGAAAGCTATAGCTGAACTCATTGAGCTGAATAAGAAACTGGATTTCCAACATATCCTCAAACACTCGGAGAATAGAGTACAGTTTGTTTTTAATTTCTTAGCTATATTAGAAATGTTGCAACAAAAACTATTAGAGATAGAGATTGGTGCAGGCTATAATAGCTTTTCTATAGAAAGGAAAGATCCAAATGCTATCGATCAAGTCATCGAAGAGGAGGAAGCTAATTAGCCTCTCTTCAGATTATCCAATACCTCTTTCAAATAAGTAAACTGATCTTGTGCCGGAATTGATTTTATAGTTCGTAAAGACTTTATACCTTCTTTCAAGGCACGAACAGATTTATTTTCGAAGCTTCCAATCAGTACATCCAATTCTTTCCTATCCAGAATACCATCTACAAGCCCTAGATTTCGAGCCCGTTCAAAATCAAAATATCCTGTATCCAGACATAACTGTAATACCTGCTTTTCGGACATGATCTTCAATAAGCTAGCCATCACCTGAAACGGAAATATACCAAGGTCCAACTCCGGTAATCTAAACTTCACTTCCGGAGTAGCAAATACATAAGTACACCCCAAGGCTATCAAAAAACCTCCCGCGATTACATTTCCTTCCACAATAGCTATCGAAGGTTTATACAACCTCTCAAATACCTCGCCCAAGGATATATTTTTATTTATAATGGTAGGATTTACTTCATCCAGTCCGGCATCTTCAAAAGTCTTTAAATCCATCCCTGCACAAAAAACAGGTCCTTCAGCTTCGATGAGTACCACTTTAATAGCATCGTCTACATTGACCTTTTGAAATACGTGATTTATTTCATTGACCATAGTAGGAGTAAATGCATTTCGCTTCTCCGCTCTGGCCAACACCACTTTACAGATATAACGGTCTATTTCAACTTTTATATACTTATATAGCCCCATGTCTAATCATAGTTTGAAACGCATCCATAAGCTTCACATGCTGCTCTACATTTCCTTTTTCAAATCTATCCAACAATAATTCCATAGGAATATTACCTACCAGATCGTCCTTTGCAAATGGGCAGCCACCATACCCTAAAAATGCTCCTTCAAAACGTCTACATCCAGCGTTATATCCTGCTTCAACCTTTAATAGCGCCTCTTCAACCCGTGCATGCAAATGAAGGCTCAAATCAGTATTAGGAAATTCCTTAGCAACCAGTTTATACAAGCTAGAAATTGCATCCGCAGAAGCTTCCGAAGTCGTATCAGCTATAGAAAAACGTTTTATTCCCAGCGTTGATAGACGATCCATCCATTCTATAACTAAATCTTCATGCCACAGATCGCCATAAGGGTTTCCAAATGCCATAGAGATATAGACCACAAGTTCCTGTTTATTCCCCTGTATCAAATCACAGATACCTTTCACACGCTCAAAAGACTCGTCAACAGAAGAGTTAGCATTGCGTTGCTGAAATGTTTCCGAAATAGAAAATGGATATCCCAAATAATCAATCTTCTCTAATACAGAAGCCGCTTGTGCCCCCCTTTCATTCGCTACTATTGCCAACAATTTGGTCTTTCCTTTTTCCAATCCCTCCAATACTTCAACGGTATCCGCTAGTTGAGGTACAGCCTTTGGCGAGACAAAGCTTCCAAAATCAATATAATCGAATAGTCCAGAAGCTAACAATTCATTGATATAGGTGATCTTTTTTCCCGTAGGAATAAAATCACCTATACCTTGTATTGCGTCTCTAGGACATTCTACAAGTTGTATTTCTGAACTATTTAACATCTTTTCTTATTTCGCGTGCGATTACCATTTTCTGTATTGCACTAGTTCCTTCACCGATTGTACACAACTTGGCATCGCGGAAGAACTTTTCAGCAGGAAAATCCTTAGTAAATCCATAGCCACCATGTATCTGTACAGATTCATTACTAGCCTCGACAGCGACTTCCGATGCATAGAGCTTAGCCATAGCACCTTCTTTCGTCACTTTTTGATTCGTATCTTTCAAATAACCAGCCTGTCTGATTAATAGCTCCGAAGCTTCAATCTTAGTTGCCATATCGGCTAATTTAAATGAAACATCCTGAAAATCAAATATTTTTTGATTAAACTGTTCCCTCTCATTCGAATATTGCAACGCACATTCGTAAGCACCGCGCGCAATTCCCAAAGACAATGCAGCGATAGAAATACGGCCTCCGTCCAGCAACTTTAGTGCCTGTACAAAACCATTGCCTACTTCTCCTATGACCTGATCTTTGTGAACTCTACAATTATCAAAGAATAAACTAGCTGTCTCCGATGCCCGCATTCCCAATTTATCAATCTTCTTACCAGCAGTAAATCCAGGTGTTCCTTTTTCAATAATAAAAGCAGTCATCCCATGTTTATCGCCCTTCTCACCGGTACGGACAATAACTACGGCTACATCTGCGCTTATGGCATGTGTAATAAAAATTTTAGAACCATTTATTACCCAGTAATCACCATCTTGAACAGCCACAGTAGTCATTCCTCCGGCATCCGATCCCGAACCTGTTTCTGTCAACCCCCAAGCACCAATCCATTCAGCAGTCGCTAATTTGGGTAAATATTTTTCTTTTTGCTGCTCGCTGGCAAAGGAAAGAATATGATTTGTACACAACGAATTATGAGCTGCTACAGAAAGACCTATGGAACCACATACCTTAGATATTTCATCCAATATTGTTATGTATTCCTGATAAGTAAGTCCGGCCCCATGATATTTTTCCGGAACCAAAATTCCCATGAAACCATAGTCACCCATTTTTTTAAAAAGCTCTACAGGAAAATATTGCTTTTCATCCCACTCCATCACAAAAGGTTTGATGTGCGTTTTTGCAAATTCACGTGCGCTCTCACGTATCATTACCATTTGCTCGGTATCCTTCGCATTATACATAATGAAATTTTACTTATGTTTATATTCAGTTTATAATTATTATTACAAATATCAAAAAAAACAAATAATATTTTACGATATTTATAAAAATAATTCAAACGACCTTTTGTAAATATTAAATTAATAATCCATAACATATGGAAAACCTTCTTGAAATACTAAAAGAAAAAACCGAAAAACTTTACTTAGGAGGCGGTTTAGACAAAATTCAAAAACACAAGGAAAAAGGAAAACTTACCGCTTGGGAACGTATAAAATACCTACTGGATCCCAATAGCCCTTATACAGAAATAGGAGCTTTTGCAGGAGACAATATGTATCCCAATGATGGGGGCTGCCCGAACGGAGGTGTAGCCATTGTCATGGGATACGTACAGAAAAGATTATGTATTATTGTTTCCAATGATGCTACCGTAAAAGCGGGGGCGTGGTTTCCGATTACAGGAAAAAAGAACCTAAGAGCACAAGAGATCGCAATGGAAAACCACCTACCTATTATTTATTTAGTAGACTCGGCAGGCGTATATCTTCCTATGCAAGATGAAATATTTCCAGACAAAGAACATTTTGGTCGAATTTTTAGAAACAACGCAAAGATTTCTGCTATGGGTATTCCACAGATATCCGCCATTATGGGGTCATGCGTAGCAGGTGGTGCTTATCTCCCTATTATGTCAGACTATGCACTTATTGTAGAGGGCACAGGCTCCGTTTTTCTAGCCGGTTCTTACCTTGTTAGATCGTCTATAGGCGAAGTGATCGATAACGAAAGCCTGGGAGGTGCCACTACACATTCTGAAATATCAGGCGTAACGGATAATAAATATCCAAACGATGAAAGCTGTTTAGATGCCATCAAAAATATAGTGAATAAGTTTGGGGATACACCGAAAGCAGGATTTTCGAGAATAGAATCCCAGTTACCTTTGTTACCTACAGATGCCGTATATAAAAATCTTCCCGAAGACAGACTCAAGCCCTATAATATGCTTCAGTTACTGGATTCTATAGTAGATAAAGATTCCCTTGAAGAATATAAAAAAGATTATGGCAAGACCATAATCTGTGCCTTAGCCCGAATAGATGGCTGGGCAGTAGGTATAGTTGCCAATCAAAGAGAAGTCGTCAAGGCAAAGAAACCGGGAGGTACCCAAGAAATGCAGATGGGAGGCGTCATCTACTCTGATTCTGCAGATAAATCGGCTAGATTCATCATGAACTGCAACCAGCAGAAGATTCCTTTAGTTTTCTTCCAGGATGTAACAGGCTTTATGGTAGGTTCCAGATCGGAGCAGGGAGGAATCATAAAAGATGGAGCAAAGATGGTAAATGCCATGGCCAACTCCGTCGTTCCAAAATTTACCTTTATAGTCGGAAATAGTTATGGAGCTGGCAACTATGCGATGTGTGGAAAAGCCTATGACCCAAGATTGATATACGCCTGGCCGACTGCCCAAATGGCTGTTATGAGTGGAGCTTCAGCAGGTAAGACGCTACTACAGATTCAAGAAGCAACCTTAAAAGGGAAGGGCGTACAACTATCCGAAAACGAAAAAAACAAATTACTTTCGGAGATAGAGCAAAAATATAATGAACAATTAAGTCCCTATTACGCGGCGGCTCGACTTTGGGTAGATGGCGTCATAGACCCTAAAGAAACCAGAAAAATTATCAGTATGGGCATTGAGGCTGCAAACCACAACCCCGATATACCAAAATATAACGTAGGTGTTATACAGACCTAATAAAATAGGCTATTTAGGGCTGATTTTAAGTCCTAAATAGCCCTATAATCTAAATTGTATTATAAATAGAAACATACTCAGCTAGAGATTCCGGATTACGCATGATATCCGTAGAAACAACTTTACTGACCTCAGTACCCGAAAAAATCTTTTTGATAGGAAGCTCCAGTTTTTTGCCACTCAGTGTATAAGGTATGTCAGAAACAGAGTAAATGAAATCCGGAACATGCCTTGGACTATACTGTCCCCTCAGAGTCCGTTTTATAGTATCTTTTAGGTCCTCATTAAAATTGCTTTTATCTTCTGCCTGTACAAACAGCAACATCGACGAAGAACCATTATCATAGTCTATACAAATTACCAAACTATCCTTTATCTGTGGTAAACTATTCACTGCATTATAGATTTCCGCTGTACCTATACGCACACCACCTCGATTTAAAGTAGCATCCGATCTACCATAGATTATTACACCTTCATCATTTATCTTTATCCAATCGCCATGGCTCCATACTAACGGAAAATGATCGAAATAACTCTCATGATATTTTTTATTTTCCGTATCGTTCCAAAAGTAAAGTGGCATTGACGGCATAGGTTTACGAATTACCAATTCGCCTACCTCATCATATACAGCTTTCCCTTCATCATTAAAAGCCACAATATCAGCTCCTAGTGCTCGGCACTGTAACATCCCGGCATATACTGGTAGCGTCGGACTACCTGATAAAAAAGCCGAACATACATCAGTACCTCCACTCAATGAAACAATATGTACATCCGGAAATTTACGTTGCAGATCTTCAAACGTAGCTATCGGCAAGGGTGATCCCGTAGAGCCAATAACCTTCGGTGCATAATCAGCTATTTCCACTCCCTCTAATGAAGTAAAATAAACCGCTCCCGCTCCAAGATGATCTACTTGCGCTCTTTTCAAAAATGTCCAAAAAGTAAGGTGTTTATTATGGTTAATAATACCATCAAACAAGCAAAGGGTAGCGCCACATAAGAGCGAAGACAGCGCATAATTCCACATCATCCAACCTGTTGTCGTGTACCAAAGAAAATTCTCTCCTTCCTGTACATTTTGATGTAATACTAAAGCTTTAAAATGCTCCAAAAGATTTCCTCCCGTACTATGGGTAATAGCCTTAGGCTTACCTGTTGTACCAGAAGAATACAATATCCAAATCGGGTGTGAAAAAGGGACACGTACAAAAGTCAGTTGCTTGGGTACATAGTTGAATATAATTTTCTTCCAATCATCTTCATATACCTGCACGACAGCAGAGAGATCTGTGAGATCGGACTTCAATCGTTCCAATGTTTCCAACTTAGAAAACACCCTTTCATTATACTGGTAAGAAGTCTCTATGAATAATACCTTTGGTTTTATTTGGGTAAATCGTTCCGAAATACTTACATCGCCAAAGTCAGGAGAGCAACAAGACCATATTGCACCTAATGAATTGACAGCTAGAAAAATAGCGATAGACTCGATCGTATTATTCAACACTGCTGCTACACGATCTCCTTTTTCCACACCTTTTTCCACAAGAAACTGTTGAATTCGACTGACCATTTCTGCCAGTTCTTTCCAAGAAACTTCCTCGTATCCTATTGATTCGCTTGCAAATTTTAGTGCTGGTCTTTCGGTATTCGTTTGTTTGAAAATATGTTCAGCATAACTCAATTCTATACCTTCAAACCATTGTGTATCAATGAAATCTGAAGCACTATTATCCCAAGATAATCCTTGATTATAGGTCCCCGAATAAGAGATACGAAAGTAGGATAGTAAACTGGACCAAAATTCATCTAAATTCTCAATTGACCACTGATGCAATTCGTGATACGAAGAAAATTTTCTTCCTAAATCCGATTCTAAAAACTGTTGATAATGGAAAAGTCCAGATTTACTGATATAATCGGACGATGGTGTCCATAAAGCTTTGCTCATATTGTTTATTTTCGGCTATTATAATTGCAAAATTAGCAATTTAAGCAACAAAATAAACAACATTAGTATATATATCGTAATCTAAACGTCCTATTTTTGACTAATTCTTTAAAATAAAATTATTTATTAAAAGCATTCCATCCTTGAGCCTTTATTTCGTGTACATGTCCCGACTTCGATATCATATCACATCCAGCTGCAGTTTCTGTAATATATCCTATAACCGAGATATCTAACTGTCCCTTTATTTTGTCGTAATCAGATTGCGGAACTGTAAATAGGAGCTCATAATCTTCACCACCACTTAGCGCACATACCGTAGGATCCAGCCCAAACTCTCGAGCAGTCTCATAAGTCATCGGATCAATAGGAATTTTTTCTTCATATAGCTTACATCCTACATTCGAAGCTTTACAAATGTGCAATATTTCAGACGCCAATCCATCCGATACATCGATCATAGCGTGAGGTTTCACGTGCAACGCATCTAATAATTGAACTACGTCTTTGCGCGCTTCCGGTTTCAACTGTCGTTCGATAATGTAATCCTTTCCTTCCAGGTCAGGTTGAATATTAGGGTTTTCCAAATAAATCTGCTTTTCACGCTCCAACAACTGTAATCCCACATAAGCGCCACCTAAATCCCCCGAAACACATATCAAGTCTCCTTCTTTAGCACCTGAGCGATAAGCTATTTCGTTTTCTTCCGCATAACCAATACTAGTTACAGAAATTACTAAACCTTGTGCCGAAGCAGAGGTATCACCACCAATCAAGTCAACATTAAACTTTTTACAAGCTATTAAAGCACCTTCATAGATTTCTTCCACGGCTTCCAACGGAAATTTCGAAGACAATCCGATGGAAAAAGTAATCTGCGAAGCGATACCGTTCATGGCATAAATGTCACTCAAATTGACTTGTACAGCTTTATATCCCAAATGCTTTAAGGGAACATAACGCAAATCAAAATGAATTCCTTCGAGCAAAAGATCTGTAGAAATCAACGTTTTCTTATTCGCAAAGTCCAATACAGCTGCGTCATCCCCAATGCCTTTAACTGTTGAAGGCTCCGTTAATTCCACAGCTTGTGTCAGATGTTCGATTAAACCGAACTCTCCCAACTCACTAATATTTGTTTTGTCTATATTATCAAACATATTTTGCTCGTATTTTCTTTTATTTATCTATTACAATCCCAATTGAGCTGATATTTCCAACATCCGCTCGATAGGTTTTTGCGCTCTCGCTATAACATTTTCTGGCAAAATAATCTCAGGTTGCCCATAATAGAGACAATTGTACAATTTTTCCAATGTATTTAGCTTCATATGTGGGCAGTCATTACATGCACATGCATTGTTTGGAGGAGCCGGAATAAACTTTTTATCTGGACTTGCCTTTTGCATCTGATGTAAAATTCCCGATTCCGTTGCTACGATATACGTTTGACTGGCATCTTCGATAGTAAATTTTAACATTCCTGACGTAGATCCGATATAATCAGCTTGACTTAGTATGTGCTCCTCACACTCTGGATGCGCTATAAACTTGGCTCCAGGATTTTCGTCACGCAATCTTTCAATTTTTTCCTGAGAAAAAATTTCATGGACCATACATGCCCCGTTCCACAGTACCAAATCCCTACCAGTTTTCTTCTTTACGTAGTCGCCCAAATTTTTATCCGGACCAAAAATAATCTTTTGGTCACGTGGCAAGCTCTCTACAATTTGCACCGCATTACTAGAAGTACATACAATATCCGAAAGTGCCTTCAATTCAGCTGTACAATTCACATAGGTAATCACCAGATGATCTGGATATTGCTCTTTAAATTTAGCAAACAAATGTGGAGGGCAACTATCGGACAGTGAACACCCCGCCTTCAAATCCGGTAACAGAACTTTCTTACTGGGTGACAGTATCTTAGCTGTCTCCGCCATAAAGTGAACACCTGCAAATACAATCACATCAGCATCTGTCTTAGCAGCTTGTTGTGACAATCCTAAGCTATCCCCGATATAATCTGCTAAATCCTGTATTTCAGACTCTTGGTAATAATGAGCTAGAATTACAGCATTCTTTTCTTTCTTCAATCGTTTTATTTCATCGACCAAATCAATACTAGGATCAATAGCAACATCGATAAAGCCTTTGGCTTCTAAGTCTCTCTCAAAAGTAATATTCATCTCTCTTCTTTATTTGTCAATCACTGGAACTAAATCAACATCACAAAAGTAAACAAAGAAATTCAAACGAAATCCACATTCCTTTTTTTCAATAATTAATAATCTATTTTATATAAATCAATCTTATTGTTTATTAGTCTGTGGAAAATGGGGATAAGTGAGTTGAATTTTATTTTATTTTTGAGATTGAGCTGCTTTATCCACAAGTTATCCACAGAATCGAGTGGTATATAGCTTGATTTTCAATAGAGTAATTTTCTCGCCTTTATTTTTTCCATATTCAGATGTGAATTGATTTATGTTTACAATTTGTTAATATCTGCTTCATATTTGTAGAATTATTGGGGCCAAGGTGTGTGTATTTATATGCGATTGTGGAATAATAAAAAGTTTTACAATTTAATTCACTATTTGTTTACACGTTTTCCACATATTTTGTTAATTTGTTAACGTATAAAGGTTCTAGATTTAAGTTTTTTTTATGTCGGAGAGAAAAGTTGACTTTTTAATAGTAGGCTCAGGTATAGCGGGGTTGAGTTTCGCATTGAAGGCAGCTAAGTTAGGTAAAGTATTGATAGTCACTAAGTCTAATGAAGATGAGTCCAATACAAAGTACGCTCAGGGAGGTGTAGCGGTCGTTACAGATCATACTGATAGCTTCGAAAAACATATACAGGATACCCTAATTGCGGGGGATGGCCTTTGTAATCCACAGGTTGTGGAAAACGTAATCAAAGAGGGGCCTGCCCGTATAGACGAGCTGATAGCTTATGGGACCTCGTTTGATAGAGAAGATTCAGGTAGTTATGATTTAGCGAAGGAGGGAGGTCATTCTGCGCATAGAATCCTTCATTATAAGGATATTACAGGCTATGAAATCGAGCGTGCGTTACTTGAGAAGATTCACCAGGAGCCGAATATAGAGATTCTAACACATTATTTTGCGGTAGATCTCATTACACAGCATCATTTAGGTAAACATGTGGATAAGAAGTCTACAGACACCGCTTGTTACGGTATTTACGCTTTCAACACTTTTACTAACAATGTGGAAAAGTTCCTCGCAAAGGTCACCTTAATGGCTACTGGAGGAGCTGGGCACGTTTATTCGAGTACGACAAATCCAACTATTGCTACTGGTGATGGCATTGCTATGGTGTATAGGGCGAAGGGAAAGGTTAGGAACATGGAGTTTATACAGTTTCATCCGACAGCTTTATATAACCCGAGTGAATACCCTGCTTTTTTGATTTCAGAGGCTGTGCGCGGTTTTGGAGGTATCTTAAGAAGATGTAATGGCGAATCCTTTATGGAGGAGTATGACGAGCGTGGTTCGCTTGCTCCAAGAGATATAGTCGCTCGAGCTATAGATAGCGAAATGAAGCGGTCTGGGCTAGATTATGTTTATTTAGATATTACGCATCGCAATAAGGCTGATTTGCTTTCACATTTTCCAAATATCTATGAGAAATGTCTTTCGATAGGCTTGGATATGACAAAGGATTTTATACCCGTTACTCCAGCAGCACATTACTTATGTGGAGGCATACTTGTAGACGAGTTTGGTGCTAGTTCAATAGCCAACCTGTATGCTTGTGGAGAATGTGCATCTACAGGTCTTCATGGAGCTAATAGATTGGCTTCAAATTCTTTATTAGAGGCTGCTGTGTACGCGCATCGCATATTTTTGGATGCAGAAGCCAAGTTTGCGTCTCTGACTTATCAAGAAGCAGTTCCAGACTGGGACGATTCGAATACAAAACTTTCCAACGAGGATATTTTGGTTACTCACAATCTGCGGGAGACCCAAAAATTTATGAGTGATTATGTAGGTATCGTTCGTTCTGATTTTCGTCTTGATCGAGCTATGCGTCGTTTAGGTTTATTGCATGAAGAAACGGAATCTTTTTATAAAAGGACACGTTTATCCGTGAAGCTTTGTGAGCTTCGGAACGTTATACAAGTGGCTTATTTGGTTGTCAAGTCAGCCATGAATAGAAAAGAGAGTAGGGGATTACATTTTACAACAGATTATCTTCAGCATGCAGAGCAGTTGGAAGATACAATTTTATAGATTATGGCTACAATTCTCCCAGTTAAAGCGAGTTTTCCATTTATAGGTGATGATACCTATCTTGCGCCTAATAGTACGATCGTCGGTGACGTAACAGTTGGAAAGAACTGTTCCATATGGTTTAATGCAGTTGTACGCGGAGATGTAAATTATATTAGAATAGGAGATTATTCCAATATTCAGGACAATGTGACTATTCACGGTACCTACGAACGCAATGGTACAGACATTGGATCTTACGTTAATGTAGGGCATAACGCGATAGTCCATGGTTGTACTATAGATAGCCACGTACTTATCGGCATGGGAGCCATCGTAATGGACCGGGCCCATATACAAAGCAATGTAATCATTGCTGCAGGTGCAGTAGTGTTAGAAAATACCATCTGTGAGTCAGGTTTTCTTTACGCCGGTGTCCCGGCAAAGAAAGTAAAACCATTGACAGAAGATCAACTATCTCTATTGCAGAATCTTCCGCATAATTACGTGATGTATGCCTCTTGGTTTAAGTAATAAAGGGGCTTTATAAAACTAGTTTTATTCAAATTTTAGCACTACATTTTCGTTCTGCTCCCAGTTTGCACGTATTGTAAATGATTTGTCTAAGTACCAGATGGGCTCAGCCTGTATTTTGTTATATACATCAGCACCATCCCATCGTTGGTTTTTATTTAAGTCCTTTATGACACGTAATATATATTTCCCTCCTGGATACTTTAGGTAAGCGACTTCGTCCACATTGACAATTATTCTACTGTCAAATATTTTTTCTCTTTTTTCATCGGTAAGCTGTACAATGTATTGTATATCAGGCTCTATACCATTTATTTTGAATTTTATATCCCCATAGTTTTCTGATTCATCCAAAGTAAATTTAGTTTTAAACTCTTTGTTAAAATCATCAAAGGGGCTTAAAATAGCCTTTTCTTCCAATACCAGTTCATAATTTTTATTGGCTTTCCAATTGTAGCGGATATGATATAGATTCTGGTTAAGACTATCCTGTTGCAGTTGGAAGTTACGTCTGGAGGTACTATCTTCCATGAGTATAACCTTGGCTTTATCTATATTTTTAATAGGAAAGAGACTCGTTATTGTAAGATGTTTGATCTTGTCAACCTTACTTCCTATATTGATAATAGGCTCTATAAATCGTTCGTATTTTTCATTTTTTGATCTTCTTAAGAGAATCGTATCCAGTACTTTTTCTTTATCACTTAACTCGAATTTTATAGAATCAAAGTCCATATTTTTAAGGAATATGAAAGAGGAATCACTGTAATTCGAAAATCGGATTTGTTGATCAGCGATAGGTATATTAGGTTCCATTATTCTGATACTTGCCGAATCAATAGGCTGATTGAAAGTCAGCAATATCCTGCTATTCTTTTCTATTTTCTTTTCAATCGTTCTGAATTTGGTCGGTTTTCCCACGGAGTACTCTATTTTTATGTTTTCTACATCTTTGTTGAGTACTATGCTATCTCCTATAAATCCAATGGCCTCTTCCGGATTGTTGTATATTCTGTCGTTGTTTTGCTCTTTTAAAGCATATATACGATAGGTATCCTCCCTCAGATTTCTAAAAGTGAAGTTTCCTGAAGAATCTACTATTGTGAATATATTTGCTTTTCGTTTTCCAAATATAGAATCCTGGCGGGTAGGGATGAGCAGTACTTTTACGTCTTTATCTATTTTTTCGTCAAATACCTTAGTATACGCGTTTTTTACTGATCCTGTTATTTTTAAAGAATCAAGTTCAGGGCCTGTCGAGAAAACATAGGTGTAGTTTACAATAGGATTTCCTTCATTGTAATCTACTAGACCTTTACCAAAGTTGATAGTATAGGTTGTGTTCTTTTCAAGTGAGTCGGGTAGAAGTATATGTAGGTTTTTTTTCTTCACTTTATATTCAGGTTGCTTGTCCGCGTCTGGGGATATGCTGAATTCTTTAAACTGGTTGTTCAGTTTGATATATTCATCCATTGTCAGAACGATTTCTTTAGCGGCGAAATTTCTGGTGAAGTTTGCTGGCGATTCATTTAGAATTTTTGGTGGAAGCGAATCTTTTGGTCCACCAGTAGGCCGTTGCATGTTTGCACAGCGAAAAAATGTGAGCGATATAAGGGATATAAAGCCTATTATTATCAATTTTTGGATTAAACGTGTTTTAAGGCGTTCTGACGCAATATTATCTTTAGTGGACTCCAGTATCATAAATTTATAGATAATCTCTTATATCGCTTTATTTTAAGTCGATTTTATATTATATAACCTATTGATATATAGTTAATTAACTCATATGAACCATTAAAACGCTAATATCCGAAGGTGACACCCCAGATATTCGCGAAGCTTGTCCAAGTGTTCTAGGTTTTACCTTGAGTAACTTTTCACGTGCTTCTATCGATAGCGAAGTTAATGAAGAATAATCAAAATTAGGATTAATTTCTTTATCCTCCATTTTTTTCATCTTATTTACGATCTCTATTTCTTTTTCGAAGTAGCTATCGTATTTTACTTTTATTTCTGCCTGCTCGATAGTTTCTTTATCGTGTTGTTGCAACAGCGCGTCAAAGTCTGCATTTGCTTCCGCTATATGTTGGATATTAATTTGCGGACGCGTAAGTACAGCAAACATTTTACTTTTCTGATTCAACGGACTTGAATTTTCTCGCGTTAATATTCCATTCATTTCTTCTGGACTTACCGCGGCTTGCTTCATATAGTTTACGAGCTTATCGGAGTTGTCTATTTTCTCCTGTACTTTTTGTAGTCTTTCATCAGAGACGAGTCCTAGTTTATGCGCGATAGGAGTGAGCCTGATGTCCGCATTATCTTGTCTCAGCAATAAGCGGTGTTCAGCTCGGGAGGTAAACATACGGTACGGTTCTTCGGTACCTTTTGTTACTAGGTCGTCTATTAGTACACCTATATAGGATTCTGATCTTTTTAGAATAAGCTCATGAAGATCATTTATCTTTTGGTGAGCATTTACTCCCGCGACAAAACCTTGGGCTCCGGCTTCTTCGTAACCTGTTGTTCCGTTTATTTGTCCTGCGAAGAACAAATTTTTCACCTTCAATGTCTCTAGGGTTAGATCCAATTGCATAGGAGGGAAGTAGTCATATTCTATGGCATATCCGGGTCTGTACATTTTTGCATTTTCAAAACCAGGTATTAGTCGTAATGCTTTTTGCTGTACATCCTCTGGTAGTGAAGTTGAAAAACCGTTTACATATATCTCGACAGTTTGAAATCCTTCTGGCTCTACAAAAATTTGGTGTCTATCCCGTTCTGCAAATCTGTTTATTTTATCTTCTATGGAAGGACAGTATCTTGGTCCTAGACCTTTGATTCTACCGGTAAACATCGGGGATTTTTCGAAACCGGTTTTCAGTATTTCGTGTACCTTGTCGTTCGTGTAGGTTATCCAGCAGCAACGTTGTTCTGTAGGTAATGGAACATCTGTAAACGAAAAGCGTCCTTTTTCTTCATCGCCCCATTGTTCTTCCATGAGTGCATAGTTTAAACTTCTTCCATCGATGCGTGGGGGAGTCCCTGTTTTCATTCTTCCTGATTCGAATCCTAGAGAGACAAGTTGTTCTGTTAGCCCTGTCGCAGATTTTTCTCCGGTACGCCCACCACCAAATTTTTTATCACCAATATGTATTAGGCCATTCAAAAAAGTACCATTTGTTAGTATGACAGCATCCGCTTCTATACGTATACCTAGAGAAGTTATCACCCCTTTTGCAGTGCCATTTTCTACAATTACTTCTTTAACGGTATCCTGCCACATATCCAGATTTGGAATTGCTTCGAGTTGTAATCTCCATTCCTCTGCAAAACGCATACGGTCATTTTGCGTCCTTGGGCTCCACATTGCTGGTCCTTTGGATTTGTTTAACATCCGGAATTGAATCGTAGATTTATCAGCGATGATCCCTGTGTATCCACCCATAGCATCTATTTCTCTTACGATTTGACCTTTTGCTACTCCACCTATTGCAGGATTACAACTCATTTGAGCTATCACACCCATATTCATGGTTATTAGTAGGGTAGAGGATCCAAGATTTGCTGCTGCCGCTGCTGCTTCGCACCCTGCGTGGCCAGCGCCTACAACGATTACGTTATATTTATTAAACATATTAGTAAGTAATGTTTCACGTGGAACAGGTGTTTATTTTTTATGTTCCACGTGAAACAGTTTAAATGTATTCTGATAATTCTATCCAGCGATCTGATTTTTTGTCGAGTTCTTTTTGTAAGTTTTGTATCTCGTTTGATATTTCAGTTAACGCTTCGTGTTCTGTAGTGTTGTTTAGTAAATCTGTTTTTTCGATTATACTTTTCTCTAAGACTTCTATTTCTTTTTCTATTGTGTCATATTCAAATTGTTCTTTGAAACTTAGTTTCTTTTTATTGCTTTGACTTGTAGTAGTAGGGGAGTCTTTAGGAGTTTTATCTATAGATTTTTCTTCTTTTAATTTTAACTCTTGCTCTGCTTTATAGTCTGCATAGTTTCCATTGTATATGGTTACGTCTCCAGCTCCATCAAAGATAAAGAGTTGCTCTGTGAGTTTATCTATTAAGTATCTATCGTGCGATACCAATATTAATATTCCAGGATAGTTGATTAGGAAATCTTCCAGTACATTTAAGGTGTCTATATCTAGGTCGTTGGAAGGTTCATCTAGTATTAAGAAATTAGGGTTGGCCATGAGTACACGCATCAACTGCAAGCGCTTCTTTTCTCCACCACTCAATTTACTTACCATTCCGAATTGCTTTTCCGGTGGAAAGAGAAATAGAGTTAGTAGTTGGGAGGCTGTTAGCGTATCTCCGTTAGCCATTTTTATATATTCCGCTACATTCTTTACGATATCTAGTACACGATCTCCGCTATCGAAATTTAATCCACCCTGTCTGTAGTATCCGAATTTTGTTGTTTCTCCTATATCTACAGTTCCTGCATCAGGAGAGAGGGTGCCGGTTAGTAAATTTAGAAATGTACTTTTTCCTGTACCATTCTTGCCAGCTAGTCCAATTCTGTCTCCTTTTTTAAATATGTAAGAGAATTGATCAATAAATGTATGTCCATCAAATGATTTTGATACATTGTTTAATTCAAGTATTTTGGAGCCTTGACGGGATACTTTAACACTGAGCTCTACTTTGTCGTGTGCTCTAGGTCCCTTTGATTTCTCTTCTAGGGCATAATAGGCATCTATTCGTGATTTTGATTTAGTACCTCGAGCCTGGGGTTGTCTGCGCATCCATTCGAGTTCTCTCCTTAATAGATTGCGCGCTTTTTCGGCTTGGATAGCATCGTTGTATTCTCTTTCTGCTTTCTTTTCTAAGAAGTAGGCATAGTTCCCTTTATATAGATGTACTTTAGCTTTATCCAGTTCACGTATCTCTGTACAAATATTATCTAAAAAGTACCTATCGTGAGAAACTGTAAGAACAGTTTTTTGTCCCGTTGTTAGCAGTTTTTCTAGCCATTCAATAGTTTCAATATCCAAATGGTTGGTCGGCTCGTCTAATATATATACATCAGGTTCGTCGATAAGAAGCTTGGCTAAGGATAGTCTTTTCTTTTGTCCTCCAGAAAGGCTATCTATCTTTTGGTCAAAATTAGAAATCTGTAACCTGTTTAAGATAGTTTTTATATTGTATTCATACTCCCAAGCATTGAGTGCTGTCAACTGGTCGGTGATGATTGCCAGCTTGTTTTCGTCTACAGTAGGGGAGTCTATGAGTTCTTCATACTGTTTGATCAATTGTTGTTGCTCGTTGTCCGCACTATAAATAAAGTCGTTGATCGTATTCAAACCTGAAAAATCAGGCTCTTGCGGTAAGTAGCCTATGCGGATTCCCTTTTCTTTTACAATCTTGCCTTCCTCAGGAGGGAAGACCTCTGCTAATAATTTTAACAAAGTAGATTTCCCTGTTCCATTTATCCCGACTAGGGCTATGCGATCGCCTTTCTGCAAACCAAAATGTAACTCTTTGAATAACCATTTGTCATTAAAAGAGTGACCAACTTGTTCTGTACTGAGTATACTCACGTTTTCCTATATTATTTTATTATCGTACTATAAAAATATACTATCTGAATCAGTATGCTTATGGCCTCCTTTTGTAAAAGGCCGTGTCCAAAAATGCCAGATGATAACCAATATGTTTTATGGTGTTGATTATCAGTTATTTGTATTTATTCTAATGAAGCTGTATTTGCTTTACCTATAACTTTGGATTATAGCATTATAGTCTTTCAACTGTAGGCATACCTATCCAAGCACAAAAGTAAGCAAATTATCTCTTGCAGATTAGAAAAAGAATCGTATAGAGTAGTTTTTACAAAAAGCTGTTAGTTCAGCCTAAATGAAGCTATGAGATTAAATTTTGGTATTTCGACCTGAAATAGTTGACCATCTATTTCCCGTATCATCGTATAGTAGCCCTTCATATATCCCAATTCGCTTTTTAGATTGCATCCTGATACATATTGGTGGGATTCTCCTGGCTGGAGAATTGGTTGCTCGCCTACTATGCCATCACCATCCACTTGCTTATGTTCACCTATAGAATCAAATATATCCCAGTGTCTGCTTACTAGCTGAGCAGTATAGTCGGAGGTATTCTCTATAGTAATCCGATACGCAAACATAAAATGCATATTGTCTGCGTTAGAGTATTCCGGTTGGTATACGCATTCTACAGATATACTGATTCCTGCAGTCGATTGTGTGATCATAGCATCAAAATTAGGAACTATGTTTTTAAATTCATAATTCTATTACCTATTGATACTAAATAGTTTAAACTTATTAGATTGTTTTGACTATTTTGGTTTTAGGGTATGCTTTTTGTTAATTTCCGCGGAGAGTACATATTATAGTCAAACAATCTATAGAAAATGAAAATAAAGAACATTATGTTAGCTTCACTGATAGGAGCAGGATTAACGTATTCCTGTGGTGGTAATAGTGCTAAGCAGGAAGAAGGAAACCAAGAAAAGGGAGTTTTAGAGCAAGTTAGCGAATCTGCAGAAGCCATAAAGGGGTTAAGCAAATTGGAAAAATATAGTAAGGAGCTTGAATCTCGTATGAATGAGTTAAAAGCAATGAGTCCTGTTTCCAATGATGTCTTTAAAAAGGTATTACCAGAAACTTTTCAGGGATTAAAACGTACTTCTCTCCAGGTAGGAGAGATGAGTGCACTCAATTTAGCGAGTGGTAAAGCGGAATATAAAAATGAAGATCAGTCTAAGAGTATTGTGATTGATATCATGGACGGGGCAGGAGAAGGTGGAGCGAGTATTGTTTCGCTGATGTTTATGGGGATGATGACTGATAAAGAAGAGATAACAGATACAGGATTTGAGAAGACAATGGACATTAATGGTACGAAAACCATGGTTAAGGAGCATAGCGACCAAGGAGTGAAGGATTCGGAGATACAATGGATATATAACAAACGTTTTGTGGTAAAACTCGAAGGCAGAGGTTATTCCTTGGATGAATTGACTGCCGCATTTAAAGGGTTGGATTTGGTAGCTCTTAAATAAAGCTTAATTGTAATAAGAAAAAGAGGCAAAAGGCCCCTTTTTCTTATTTAGTTTTTTTATGTTTTTTATATCTCCGCCAACCTATAAATGTAGTTAGTAGCAATAATAGGATAGGCCAAATACCAATTGCACCAATAAATATGTTTTCTATTAGTTCCCAGCCAAAACCAAAAGCTTCCTTTATTTTTAACCAGAAACCACTGTCGCTATTAGCAATTATAGAGTCTGAGTTGTATACGTTTAATACTAGCGTACTGTAACTCACCTGATCCTTCATCGCTCGTAGTGTGCTTTCAGTACCCTCTATATCTTCTTGCAATTGCCTTATCTGTTCCTCTATTTCTAAGAGTTCCTTAACATTTTTTGCATTGGCTACCATGTTTTGATACCGGGCTAGATATATTCTTTTACTTTTTATCCGCGATTCCAGATCATAGTACTGAAGAGATATATCTTGAGCCAGAATAGATTTTTCCGTTATTTTGTCACTACCTTTCTCTATTCCTTCAAGGAAGTTGTCAAACTGAGAGTAGGGGATACGTAGGGTTAGATTATAGTTTGTATAAGTCGTTCCTGTGGTAGTACTTTCCTGCTCATAGTAGCCATTAGCCTTTTTTACAAGGGCATCTATTGTCGTTTTGGTTTTTTTGAGGTCTTTAGATTCTATCGATAGATTCCCGGTTCGTATTATTTTTTTTCCCTGATTTAGTTTTTCTGCTTCGAGTTTCCCTGTTTCTACTTCTGCCCCTACACTTTTTAAGGTCATTGGGGTTGTGGCAGCAGCATCTACTGTTTTTAAGTCATAAGCCGTTGCTTCGTCAGCGCTGCTTTCCATTGACACCTCTTTAGAGCCTTGCCCACATGCTAAAACACCAGTTAAGCTTAATAGAGCGAATAGGAATGTTATTTTGTTCATCTTGTTATTTTTTAATTTGACCAATAGCTAAGCCCTAATTCTCGTTTTTTATTTTAGGGTTTTCAGATAGATGCAAAAACAAGTACTATTCCATAACCGATAGATATATTATAACTAAAAAGGCGCTTAATACTATATTAAACGCCTTTTTAGTTACTTCGTAGCCTCTCTTACTTTCGGGGCTATTTTCGTTCCATATATTTCGATGGCCTTCATCATGTCTTTGTGGTCTGGACTTCCCACATCAGTATGGGCAGAGAATCGGGTTAAGCCGAAAGTTTCCTTCACTGCCAAGATTTTGTCTATAGACTCATTTGCATCCCCTACAATGAGATGCCCATGGGGCGAACGGCCAAAGTCATACTGCGATTTTTGATACGGAGGCCAGCCTCGAGAAGCTCCTATTCTATTCATTTGTGCTCCATAAATAGGATAGTATTTTTCAGCGACGGCTTTACTATCTTCTCCAAAGAATGCATGCATATGTACACCAACTTGAAATTTTTCCATATCATGCCCATTGTCCTCGTAAGCCTGTTTATACATTTCAAATAGTGGCGTAAACTGCTCCCAAGCACCACCTATGATGGCAAACATAACTGGCAAACCTAGTTTTCCTGCTCTGATTACCGAAGATGTCGTACCACCTACAGCCACCCATATAGGCAATCCATTTTCTGTTGCTCTTGGATGGATTTCCTGATTGATTAGCGATTTCCTGAATTTTCCAGTCCAGTTGATGGATGTATTTTTCTTTATTTTAAGTAATAGTTCTAATTTTTCTTCGAACAATTCGCTATAGTCCTTCAGATCATAACCAAAAAGAGGAAACGACTCTATAAAGGACCCACGGCCAGCCATTATTTCCGCTCTTCCACCTGATATAAGATCTACAGTAGCAAAATCTTGATATAGCTTTACGGGATCTGTAGAGCTTAAAACAGATACGGCTGAACCTAATTTAATATTCTTTGTTACCGTTGCGGCTGCAGCAAGAATTATTTCAGGAGAGGCTACAGCATAATCTGGCCGGTGATGTTCACCCATACCAAAAAAATCAAGTCCCACCTCATCCATCAATTTGATTTCTTCAATTATTTCTTGAAGGCGTTGTTGTGTGGATTGTATTTGACCTGTTTTAGGATCTATCTGAAGATCGCCAAACATACCTATTCCTAATTCTAACATAGTTTTTTAATGTAAGCGTGTAACAAAAGTCAATTTTTATATCTTGACCACCTAAACTTATACAAATATACCCCACCTAGGGTTTGCAAAAATTAAGGTAGGTTAAGAAAACTTACCCATGTATATACTCTTTGTTACCATAAGACTGTATCAGTTGACCTTCAAAATCTAACCATTCCTTCCAACGTTTATCCACATCCACGTCTTTACTGTACTTCTTTGCAAAGTTTAAAAACGTCGTATAGTGATTTGCTTCCGAAACCATCAGGTCATGGTAGAATTTTGCCAACTCTTTATCTTCAATATTTTTAGAAAGTACTCGAAATCTCTCGCAACTGCGGGCCTCTATCATGGCTGCAAATAACAATCGGTCTATAAATGCTTGGTTTCTAGATCCATCTTTCTTGGAGAACTTCATCAGCTGGCCTACATAATCATCTTTCCTTTCCCGTCCCAGTGTATATCCTCTTTCTTTGATGATATCTATTACCATTTTGAAATGTTCCATTTCTTCCAGTACAATATCCGTCAGTTCGTGTACGAGATCTTCAAACTCTGGATTTTGAGTGATCAGCATTATGGCATTGGAAGCCGCTTTTTGTTCGCACCAGGCATGGTCCGTCAAAATTTCTTCCAAATTAGATTCGGCAATATTGGCCCAGCGAGGGTCTGTAAGTAGTTTTAATCCTAACATTATTATTCTCGATTTGTTTCCTAATTACAAACTTAGATAATTTCCTTTAGATAAGCTTTGGTCAAAGCGTTTCTATCTTCTATCAGGAAATTAGAAGAGAACCGGTCTCAAAACGTTTTATTTGAGACCGGAATAGGCTGGGATATAGCCTGCCCTCTTTGAGATGATTCCCAAAAACAGTTTTTAGCATAGGTAATAAGTAGCCTTAAATATGGACTAAAACGAAGTCATTTATTTCGGTTAATTTAATTGTCTTATTTTTGTATTTTAAGGTTGCTTTAAAGATAGTTAAAAAATAAAAGCAGAGTGCGTATAAAATGCTAAAAGTACTTTTTATTGGTTTAGTATGGCCGGAACCTACGTCTTCGGCAGCGGGATGGCGAATGTTACACCTAGTCCGTTTGTTTTCTAGAGACTATGAGGTCCATTTTGCTTCAGCGGCCAGCAAAGGGGAGCATTCATATGATATGACTTCTTTAGGCATAGCAACGCATATGATACAGCTTAATGATTCCTCTTTTGATCGTTTCGTTCGAGAGCTTGCGCCTTGCATTGTGATTTTTGACCGCTTTATGATAGAGGAGCAATATGGCTGGCGGGTAGCAGAGCAATGCCCTGATGCACTTCGGATATTAGATACAGAAGACCTTCATTTTGTTAGGCTTGCCAGACAGGAAGCTTTTAAGAAAGCAATGCCTATAGATTATAGGACAGACACAGCCAAGCGGGAGATAGCGGCTATATTGCGCTCGGATTTATCATTGATTATCTCAAAAGAAGAAATCACACTTCTTACACATGACTTTGCCGTTCCTATGGAACGTCTTTTTTATCTTCCTTTTCAAGAAGAAAAATTGCCTGCAGGGCATCCTTCCTCTTTGCCGGTTTTTGGACAGCGTAAAGATTTTGTATTCATCGGTAATTTCATACATGAGCCCAATTGGCGAACCGTAGAGCGATTGAAGAAAGAAATATGGCCCCTAATAAGAAAACAGGAAAGTGAGGCTGAGCTTCATGTTTTCGGTGCCTATGCTTCCGAGAAGGTGTTTCAGTTGCACAAACCCAAAGAGGGTTTTTTAATTAAAGGACGTGCAGAGGACGCGCGTAATAGCCTTGCTAACTACCGCGTATTGCTTGCACCTATTCCCTTTGGAGCAGGGGCCAAGGGCAAACTGGTTGATGCCATGTATTCCGGGACACCCTCTGTGAGTAGCAGTATAGGTGCCGAGTCAATGCAACAGAATGAGGAATGGGGCGGATTTATTACCGATGATACGGCTGCTTTTGTTGCATACAGCCTTCGGCTTTATCGGGAGAAGTCTCTTTGGGAAGAGAAGCAAAAAGTAGGATTCGATCTATTCAATAGCCTGTATGCAGATAATTCCTACAGCGATAGTCTTTTGAAAGCCATATTAGAAATACAAGAAGATATGAAGCCTTTTAGGGAGCGAAACTTTATTGCAGCTATATTAATGCATCAATCGTTTCAATCCACAAAATATATGTCTTTATGGATTGAAACGAAAAATAAGGATAAAAGTTAACCATAGATCAGTTGTAATCCGTCTTTTATCAGATTGCTTACAGCGGGTTTTGCCTGCTGTATATTATTTAATGTTTTTTGAGACCTGTCAAATAGAGCAGTATTTCCTTCCTTATGCGCGATTTCGCATATTTCTAAGGTCAATAGCCAATCTTCCGGGTAGTTTGCATTGACTGTATTTAGTATCTGTTCTAAGTCTCTTTTATCTTTACCCTCTCGGTGGGTTCTTACAGCCAGATAGAGATTTTCAAGTTCAATTTTTTCCTGTGTCTTCTGTTGTTTGATCGTTTTTGTGTGTGAAACATGCGAAATAAGGTCAAAACTGGTATCATCAGCAGGTCCCGAGTAGCAAGAAATAACTTTTTTCCCAATTGCCATATCATAGGTGCCCCATTCTGGTTGGAATAGCACCTCATTGTGGTAGCGTACCGTACAGTTCTCCAGACTGATCAAAATAATCTTCCCTTTGATATTCCTTCGGCCCGTAATAATACGGCCTTCTACCATAATATTACCTTCAAACTCGAGTTTGATATCTTTACCCTCCTCTATATTATACGCCTGTAGATCTTTAGGGCTCATATCTTCTATAGATAGATTTATTCCCTTCAACTTACCGACAGGAGAGCTGAAGCCTGCACTGTGATAGTTGGTGCCATGGTTTATAAGTTCCTTGTTGTGATAAGCTAAAGCTGTAGGAGAAGAGGTCTGTATATAAATAGGTTTGCCATCATGTTCGATGACTCGGCTAAAAACACCAGATACCTGAATCCCGGTAGATAATTCTATTGTGGCCAATGCTTTTGATTCTATAAGCTTCTTCACCCCGCTGATTCCTCCCGTGCGGAGTGCCATTGTGTTGGCAAACTCCTCTAGAACCAAGCTTAGATAAGCAAAGTCAGGTGTGACATAGAGTTGGGGCTGAGGTTTTGTAATGTCAAATCCCTGGTAAGCTGCGCTTATATCGTAAGGGATTTTCTTAACCTCTTCACGCATACACCAAGCAGATTCACCGATAGAAGAGAGTAGACCAGCTCCGTATATTTTAGGATCCTCCACTGTACCTATCAGTCCATATTCAACAGTCCACCAGTGTAGGTTACGTATCAGGGCCATCTCGGAAGGGTCTATTTTCTTATTTTGAAGCTCATTTACCAACTTTTCGACCCGTTCTATCTCCGCAATAGGCGTACCTTCTGCCTCTTTTAGAATGGAGAGCTCGCGGATGGCTTCATATATTTCATAGTCATGTGCCGAAGAGATTGCTTTACTTCCTATTTCTCCAAATCGGCGTAGGTATTCTGCATATTCCCTATTTGCGATAATAGGGGCATGCCCTGCACCTTCATGTATGATATCGGGAGCAGGCGTATATTCAATATTTTCAAGTTGTCGGATATCGGAAGCGATGACCAGAACATGATAAGCCTGAAACTCCATAAAAGCGTTAGGCGGGATAAAACCGTCAACAGCTACAGCTGCCCAGCCGATTTCTTTCAATATGCGGTTCATGCCATACATATCAGGTATTTTATCAACTTCCAACCCCGTTTTATCTAGCCCTTCAAGATAGGAGTCATGGGCTACCCGAGATAGATAGTCTACATTTTTGCGCATGACATAGCGCCATACAGCCTGATTGATAGGGGTATATTCCTCGTAATTTTGGGGTTTAATAAACTGCCTTAAATGTTTTGGTAGGCGGTCTAAAATAGGATTTGACTCATAATTTGTATGCATGACTTGCTTTATTATTTATCAAACTTAATAAAATCTATCATAAATTCTAAGAAAATAGATCGTGGTAAAATTATATTTTTCACCTTTTTCAAGGTTATCTTCTATATCTACCTACATTTTTATTCAAAAATAAGCTTATCTTTATTGAGCCTGTGTATCAGCCTCATCTACGCGATAGATAGCTATTCTCATACATAGCCATACTAAAGAACTTAAACTTATAGCTATAGCCGAGCGTTAATCACAATTGACCAGGGGGATCAATAGCTATTGATAATCGGATAAAATACAGATAAACAAACAGTAATCAGATGAAAACAATAAAAGGACCAGGTATATTCCTTGCACAGTTTATTGCAGAAGAAGCACCTTTCAATTCTATAGAAAACATTGCTGAATGGGCTAAATCTTTAGGCTTCAAGGGGCTTCAGATCCCCACGGGGGACCCTCATTACTTCGATCTACAGAAAGCGGCCGAAAGTAAAACCTACGCCGACGAATATAAAGGTAAATTAAACGAGCTCGGGCTGGAGATTACAGAGCTTTCTACCCATTTACAGGGGCAATTGGTCGCAGTACATCCTGCTTACGACAAGCTTTTTGATGCATTTGCTCCTGAGAAGTTCCGAAATAATCCCAAAGCGCGTACGGAATGGGCTATACAGCAGTTAAAATATGGAGCAAAGGCATCTCAGAATCTAGGTCTTAAAGCACATGCTACTTTCAGTGGATCCTTGTTATGGCAGTATTTTCACCCTTGGCCTCAGCGGCCAGAGGGGCTGGTAGACGAAGCTTTTACCGAATTGGCAAGACGTTGGACTCCTATTTTAGATACCTTCGAGGAGTGCGGTGTAGACCTGTGTTACGAGATCCATCCGGGCGAAGACCTCTTCGATGGTGTTACCTATGAGATGTTCTTAGAAAAGGTAAACAATCACCCTAGAGCTTGTCTTTTGTACGATCCGTCCCATTTTGTATTACAACAATTGGATTACATACAATACATTGATTTTTATCACGAGCGTATCAAGGCATTTCACGTCAAAGATTCTGAGTTTAATCCAACAGGAAAACAAGGTACTTTTGGTGGATATCAAAGTTGGTTGAATCGAGCTGGCCGATACCGTTCGCCAGGAGACGGACAAGTTGACTTTAAGACCATTTTCAGCAAGCTCAGCCAGTACGGTTACGATGGGTGGGCGGTCATGGAATGGGAGTGCTGTATCAAGAACCAGATTGATGGTGCTACAGAAGGTTCTAAATTTATTTCGGATCATATTATCCGTGTTACGGACAAAGCATTTGACGACTTTGCATCCACAGGAGCGGATGCCGCCTTTAATAAAGAAATACTAGGACTTAGTTAATAAAAAAGGAGCTCTATTGAGCTCCTTTTTATCTTCCTTTCTTTTGTAGCGGAAATTTCATCTTATAGCCGACGCGAATCTGTCCTTTTGAGATTTGATCCAGTTTACTCTTTAACATTGTTTTTTTGAGGGGACCCAGTTTGTCTACGAAAAGCTTTCCTTCGATATGGTCATATTCATGCTGTACGATACGTGCGGCCAACCCTGCTAGATCTTCTTCCTTTTCCTCAAAATTTTCATCCAGGTAGTTTATCACTACATTGGAAGGACGCATTACCTCCTCATTGATATCCGGGATAGAAAGACAGCCCTCATTGAATGCCCATTTTTCGCCATATTCTTTCACAATAATAGGGTTAATAAATACCCTTTTGAAATCTTTTAGGTCTGTATCACCGTCTTCATCTTCAGCAAAAGGAGAGCCATCAATGACAAACAAACGTATAGGTAGCCCTATTTGAGGAGCAGCAAGCCCTACTCCATGTGCTGTATACATTGTTTCAAACATATTATCTATCAATTCCTTTAATTGAGGATAATCTTCATCTATTTCTTCGGTTTTTTTCCGTAATACCGGATCACCGTATGCTACTATTGGTAATTTCATTCTTCTTAATCTTTTGCAAAGGTATGAATTTTTATTTTTGCGCCACGGATCGATCTATTTTCATCCGGGTGGATTATAATTATTAATCGTAATTTTATACCGTGCGGGAATCAAAAAAAGACATCAGACACTTTATTCAACTGTTATCGGAACATATTACGATAGAAAAAGTCAACGAACACAATGAATTTTTTGAAGTACACACCGACCGTGTTACACTTTTTATGTACAAACCTCACACCCATCGTGTCGAGGAGGTCGCAGGGCAGGAGGTGATACATCTCGACTATGATCAGCTCCTCGGTGCCAGGGATAAGATTATTAATCGGCTGAAGGGGTTGCATGGAAAAGGGGAGCGTATCTACGCCCGGTCTACAGTCGTCGCCCGTATTGACAAGCAGGTTGCAGTAGAATTTCAAGAAGAACATCACCTTCAGGGAGCACTTCCCGGTAAATATAGATATGGGCTTTTTAACCAGGGAGAGTTGGTATCTGTCGCCGTCTTCAGTGGAGGACGCATTATGTGGCATTTAGGTACTGATTTTAGATCTTTCGAACTCATTCGATTTTGCCACAAGGGTGACCGGCTTGTTATAGGCGGGCTATCCAAACTATTGAAGGCATTTATAAAAGAATTTAAACCACAGGATATCATGACCTATGCAGATAGAGATTGGTGCCAGGATACCTCGTCTTTAGAAACCCTTGGTTTTGAGGTGGTCGATATAACTGCCCCACAGCGTTTCGCAGTTGTAGAGGGGCAGCGTTTTTCACGTGTTACAGAAGAACAGGCAGTGGACTATTACATTGAAAATAAGGGGAGTTTGAAATTAAAGCTCTTACTTTAAATAGATTTTGCTATTTTAACATCCTTCAACATTAAACTTATAAATTAATTATGGAACGTAGATTACGCATGGGCATGGTCGGTGGAGGAAAAGACGCCTTTATAGGTGCCGTACACCGTATTGCCGCCTTTATGGATGGAAAGATCGAATTGGTATGTGGCGCTTTCAGTGTAGATCCAGAAATTTCAAAAGAATCTGGTAGAGAGCTTTTTGTTGCTCCGGACCGAGTCTATCCCGATTATAAAACGATGATCGAAAAAGAGGCTCTGCTGCCTGAGGGCGAGCGGATGGACTTTTTGACGATTGTAACCCCCAATTTTTTACATTTTGAACCCGCAAAACTTGCGATGGAAAGTGGCTTTGATGTGGTCGTCGAAAAACCGATGACGGTGTCTTTAGAAGAAGCTCTAGCCTTGCAGGACGTTGTAAATAAGACCGGTCGTACCTTATGTCTTACGCACACCTATTCTGGATATCCAATGGTCAAGCAGGCCAAAGCGATGGTGCGTGAGGGACACTTTGGTAAGATTCGTAAAATCCTTGTCGAGTATCCCCAAGGCTGGTTAAGCCGTCTTTCTGAACGGGAGGGCAATGCAGGAGCCGCCTGGAGAGCCGATCCAAAGCGTTCGGGAAAATCGTTGGTTATGGGCGATATCGGTACGCACGTTGCACACTTAGCAGAATATGTATCCGGATTGCGTATCACAGAGCTCTGTGCAGACCTGACTACCTTTGTAGAGGGCCGGTTATTGGATGACGATGGATCTGTACTTTTACGTTTTGAAAACGGAGCAAAAGGTGTTCTGATGGCTTCACAGATTTCTGCCGGCGAGGAGAATGCCGTGCGTATCCGTATATATGGCGAAAAAGGGGGATTAGAATGGGTTAATGAAGATCCAAATAATCTTATCGTCAAGATGTTGGATCAGCCTCGTCAATTGTACCGTACCGGCAACACTTATGCCGCACCTTATACTTTGAGCTCATTTGCGACACACAACACACGGATTCCATCGGGGCACCCCGAGGGACTGTTGGAGTCTTTTGCTAATATATACCGCAATTTTGCCCTGACTGTATCTGCCAAAAGAGTAGGTAAGACACCAAGCCCAGAGGCACTGGATTTTCCTACAGTAGCCGATGGTGTGCGCGGTATGGCATTTATAGATACTGTCGTAAAAAGTAATGAGAGTAACGAAAAATGGACTAAGTTTGTGCTGTGATAGACAGTACAGATGTCCTCAAATATCTTTATCGGGAAACATCCTTTCTCGATAAAGATATCTTGATTCTTTTAGGCCCCACAGCTTCGGGCAAAACAAAGCTTGCAGTACAGCTGGCCAAGTCCCTTCAAACAGAGATTATCAGTGCCGATTCGAGGCAGGTCTACCGACATATGGATATCGGTACAGGCAAGGATATTCAGGAATATGGCGATGTGCCATACCACCTTATTGATATTGCCGATCCTGGTGAGCACTATAATGTAACCCGATTTTTAGATGATTTTGAGGAGGCTTATCGATCTATAAAAGAAAAAGGAAAGCCCATTATAGTCTGTGGAGGGACCGGGTTTTATATACAAGCATTACTCAGCCCCCAGCCCTATAACCAGGTGCCGACCGACATTGTCTGGCGTAGCCTCCAGGAGCAGAAAACAAAGCAGGAACTCCAAGAACAGATTGCTCAACACCTCATTCCTTCCGATTTCACCATAGATTATACTTCCAAAAAGAGAATGGCTCGCGCTTTAGAGATTTTGAACTGGCTTGCTCAGCCCGGGCATACCTTACCAGCCCCTGTACCCGGTTATACTGCGACCATCTTGGGACTGGATCCTGACGTCGAACTTCGGCGCGCTCGAATCAGCCAACGCCTACTTGATCGATTGGATCAAGGAATGGTCCAAGAGGTGGAAAACCTGTTACATTCAGGATTGAATCATGATGAGATAGCCTATTATGGACTGGAATACAAATACATTAGTTATTACCTTCGTGGTCAAATAGAGTATGATGTGTTTTTGCATAAGCTTGGTACCGAGATACATCGGTATGCAAAAAGACAGATGACCTATTTTCGTAAAATGGAGAGAGACGGCCACACTATTCATTGGCTCGATAAAATGAAATAAAGACTACTTTTTTTGTAGTCTTTGTTGTAGGTTTGTGTATCGGAGCTAAATCTATAGCTTTGTCGCGAAACAACTTTCATAAACGTTTGTATTATAAATTTGTTAGCTTTAGTGGCGGGTATTAATGAATGACAGTAGATTAACGGATTTTAGATTGCTTTTAGAGCGCATTGTCGAGGGGGACGAAAGAGCCTTTTCGCTACTCTATGACCTCTTTTCTGACGATCTAACAAAGCATATCCTATCCAAAGTATCGGATGCACAAGTTGCCGAAGATATTCTACACGACCTCTTTCTTTCTCTTTGGCGCAACCGGCACAATATGCTCGATATAGAATCCTTACCGGCCTACCTATACTCTTCGTGTCGTTACCTTATCTTGGCCCATTACCGTACGGAGTTAAAACGGGCCAATCCTATGGATCTAGAACATTTAGATATTCTTGATGAGACAGTTCCTTTAGAAGAGCGTCTTCATTACCGCTATATTATCGACATTGTTTCCAATGAAATCGAAAATCTGCCAGACAAATGCCGTGAAGTTTTCAAACTTAGCCGGAGTGAATTCTTAAGTAATAAAGAAATCGCTCAACGGTTGGATATTTCGGAGTCTACAGTCGAAAAGCATATTAATAAGGCTATCAGGCGATTACGTGATGTGACTAAAAATTTTCTACTTTTTTTCTAAATCGAGTAGAAGGTACCCCTCTTTTTATACACTTATCTATTAACTGACCTTATGTTTTTGACCATTTTTGTTTTTTTATGGTTGAAAAGTAACCCTAATTGGGCACTCATTGTGGTTGGTATAAATACACACGAGGGTTTTTATGAAGCACGTACAGCGGCTATACCAGCAGATAACAAAATTTTTGAACGCGAAGGAAAAAGACCGTCGGGACGTGATTACTTGGTACGATGATCTCGAAGCAGATCCTTTGATCCAACAAATGGAACAGGAAGCCATACAGCAACGGGCAAAAAAGCGGCTGTTTGATGCGATAAGTACCGAGTCAAAACGATTTAATACGAAGCGGTTATACCGCTGGTCTGCCGCCGCGGCTATATTTCTTGTTGGGGGATATTTTGTGTGGAATTCACTTACATCAGCAGATCTCGCTACAGTAGAGCAATTGGCACAGATTCAGCCTGCAAAGGAGCGCGCTATAATAGTATTGGAGAGTGGAGAGGAAATAGATTTAGATCAGCTTGCACTCAATGAGAGCTTACAGATTGGCGAAACAATCATCACCAAAGATGCCGAAGGCAAGATCCGCTATCATAATGCCGCCAATGGAGCAGAGAAAGTACAATCTAATAGCCTACGTATTCCCAGGGCGGCGACCTATCAGCTGACATTGGTTGACGGAACACGAGTTACCCTCAATTCAGAGTCTAAGTTGACGTATCCATCCTCTTTCGGTGTTGGCGATCGTGTGGTACAGCTAGAGGGTGAGGGGTATTTTGAAGTAACAAAAACCAGCGAAAAGAGCCGCTTTATTGTTGAGGCAAGAGGCCAACGGGTTCAAGTATTAGGGACTAAGTTTAATGTAAAGTCCTATCCTCAGGAAGACACCGAGCAGACTACTCTAGCAGAAGGAGTAGTACAGGTCAACCTAGCTTCACATACTACCGTTCTCAAGCCTAACCAGCAAGCAAGTTCTATGGGGCAACATTTAGAAACCAGGACAATCAATATTGATGATGTCTTGAGTTGGACCAAAGGACAGTTCAGTTTTGACGGGAGCAACACAGCTGCAGTTTTGCAAGAGATTGCACGCTGGTACGATATTGATATTACGTACGATCGCAAAACTAATACCGGACAGTATATCGGTAAGATTCCGCGCAACCTGTCCTTAGATCGACTGGTAGAACTTTTGAATTATGCTGAGCTTAGTACCAAAGCCGTTGTCGGTAGTAACAAACGAATTAACTTAATCATTACATAATCTAAAAACATGAAAAAAATCAAAATGGGGTACAATAATTCGGGATAGCCTGATAGATAAACAAAAATCGGATTCTGTTGGCGCAGAACCCGATGAGTAGTTGAAGGCCGTAGATCAAGTGAACTAATTTTTAATCGTTACAACCAACAATCGAAATTAATGAAAATTTCTTTAAATCCGTTCTTACAGAATGGGAAAGAAGGTCTGTCTCTACATGGACCGACTCCAGGAACCCGACGGACGGTGTTCGACGGGAATAATAAGAGTCCCTATCTGTCAAGACCACTATCACGATCATTGATGAAACTCAACCTAATCACCTTATTACTGGGGCTAGGTCTGTCTCAGGTAGATGCAAGCACCTATGCCCAGCAGGTCACGCTAAAGCGTCAGAAGACGAGTTTAGAAGCTATCTTAAAGGATTTTGAGAAGCAGAGTGGCTATACATTTTTTTATAAAAAGACAGATGTTACCCCCGTAAAAGGACTGAATGTAGATGTTAAAAACATGCCCTTAAACCAAGCCTTGAACCAAGTGCTTAAGGACAGCAATTTTACATTCGAGTATTTTGACAAGACCATTGTTATTAAGAAGGGGCGGGAGCTACAATCACAGGCTGTGCCCCGAGAATTGCCTCAGAGTGTATTAAAAGTAGTCGAAGCTAATATACAGCAATCTGTACGCGGACGTGTATTGGATGAAAATGGAAAGCCGATCAAGGGGGCTTCGGTTCGCGAGAAATCGGACTCTCGGAAATCTGTGGCCACACAGGAGGATGGAACCTTTACGATGCCCATTACCTCTTTGAATGAAATTTTGGTCATTTCTTATTTGGGATACCAAACTAAGGAAATAAAAGCGAGCTTAAACCAAAACGAAATGGTAATTCGCTTAAGCACGAATGACCAGAAAGTAGACGAAGTTGTTGTGACAGGAATTACGCAACGCAAAAAAGATAGTTTTACTGGTGCTACCGCTTCATTTACGGGCGAAGAATTAAAAATGGTAAACAATCAAAATGTGGTTGCAAGTTTAAGAGCTCTAGATCCTTCTTTTATCCAAATTGAAAACAATGCTTTAGGATCTAACCCTAATATGTTACCTAAAATTGAGTTGAGAGGACAGACCAGTATTCCAACATCTAGCTTAAAGAATGAATTTTCGACAGATCCCAATCAGCCATTATTTATTTTAGATGGTTTTGAAACAAGCTTGCGGACTATTATGGATTTGGATATGAATATCATTCAGTCCGCTACTATTCTCAAAGATGCTGCTTCAACGGCTATTTATGGTTCACGGGCATCCAATGGAGTTGTCGTAATTGAGACGATTAAGCCAAAGCCAGGAAAAGTTCAATTGTCCTATAGTGCCGATATGCAAGTTCAGGCTCCAGATTTATCAAGCTATAATATGATGGATGCGGCGGAGAAATTAGAATTTGAGCGATTGTCTGGTAGATTTAACGCGAATCAAAACATCGTGAGTCAGCAAATGAAGTTAGATCAGCTTTATAATGATCG
>JAITLW010000058.1 GCA_031277715.1 Sphingobacterium sp.
TTCGCTCTAAAAAAGTCTATTATCTTGTACTTGACCGCATTATGGAGATAGGCCTGCACCTGTCTAATCTCCCTTGCTTTCCTTTTGTTCCATATATCAATGTAGACCTCCTGTAAAATATCGTGAACCATACCTGCGTCTCCTAAGCGTGCGAAAGCTTTTGTATATAACTCTTTCCAAGTCCGTTCGTACAGCATGTCAAATGCTCTCCGATCATCTTTCTGTACCAAAAGATAAAGTGATTCGAAAGAGATATCAACTGAAGAGTTATGCATGGGTATAATTAGTCGTACTATGAATAATTAAATAAAGCTATTTTTGATAAATTATCCTAAATATTTTTGCGAAAGACGTAAAAACATTTAATCTCTATCTATAAGAACTCTGAAATTCTCAACGCTTTTTTTGACGTCAATCATGTTATTGTCCCAGTTATACTCGTATTCTGCAGAAATCATACCTTTAAAATGCTGTCTTTTTAACTCCGCAATTACTCCCGGAATATTATTAACTCCTGTGCCCCAATGAACATCATGCGCTTTTTTGTTTCCTTTCTCATTTAAATCCTTGAAATGTAAATGATAAATCCTGCCCTCGAGTTTTTTGAGACAGGCTACCGGATCTAATCCCGAACGGACCCAATGTCCAATGTCTGCGGCGGCGCCCATACGTATACTTCGATTTTTAACACTGTTTAAAACCACCTGGGGGTCCCAATAGTAGGAAGGATTAGGATGGTTATGTAACGCTACCTGAATATCGTACTTGTCACACAAGGTCGAAATATAGTCTAATAGACGTGCCTCTGGTTCGCAGGTTATTGTTTTGACTCCCATGCTTTTGGCAAACATGAATACTTTCTCCCAGTCATCGTCATTACTTGTTTTAATCACTCCATAGGCTTGTAAAACGATATTTTTTTTCTTTAGAAGTTGTTTGAGATACTGTTTGCTTTTTGCTGACATATTGTAATCCATCTTTTCATCAATACCTCCCCCTATAACCTGTTGCGGATAAGCCTCGACGTACCGCATTCCAGTACTGTCTATTTTATCAAGTGCTTCGGTAAATGTAAATCGGTTGAAAGTGTACGCTTGAGCACCTAATTTCCAGCCAAAGGCTTCTTCAGGATATTTGTTTGTTTTGGATGCTGGTGTGCTTCTAAATAGGCTGCATCCCGTCATGATGAGGGTTGCAAGAATCAATACTACTTTAATACTTTTCATTCGCTTAATTATGTTAATGTATGCTTTTGTAGAAATGCTATCCGATACCTACAGATGGCCAAAAAGAATCTCCTTCACAGGCAGGGGTCTTATGACGGAATAAACGTTGCATGTAAGATTTTCGATGGTGCTCCTTTTTTATTTTAAGGAATACATCTTGAGATATTATAATCGGATACTATTTCAGTCTGCTAAACTATGAAGTCCTGTAGCTGTATAGTTTTAATATGTTATCATTTATGTTTAATATATTATCATATTCAATATATTGTCGGGGATGAAGCTCCTCACTCCGTGTGTTTTTTATTTTTGCTCTCCTTATTTCTTAAGCGATCTATGGGCTACTCGCTTAGAAGAACAGAATGCTTTTTGACAGTGCGATTTAAAAAAATATTTATGAAGGTAATTTTTTTGGTTTTCTTTATTGCTCTGTCATTCTTTTTAATGTTCAACGCCTCTGCCATGATTGAAAAGAAAAGATTAATGATTTTCTATGGAGTGGGAATGGTAGTGACTATTTTATCATTTATTGTTAGTCCTGCTATTGTTTTTGGAGTTTCGAAAGCAATTACCATCGATTATAATGAAACCGATAAGGTTATTAAATCCTTATTTCTATCATTTCTGTGCTTGTTCTTTTTGAATCTGTTTATTCTTTTGGTAGTGGAAAATATAATTGACTTCTTTATTGGTTTTCACCAAACAAATAATCAAGCTAATATTAGTAAGAATCCTATAAGAGCTGTGGTTGAAAACAAATCAAGAATACTGACGTTGACGAAAGGTGTCTTCTTTGTTTTAGGTCAATGTCTCCCTTACTACGGTATTTGGATTGGAGCGTATAGATAGTTGGTTAAAAAAACCGTGTCCTCAAACTGCATTCTTTTGCATAGAATTACTTCTTTTCCTTTTTAATAAGAATGTAATTTCCACTTGTAGCATCTTTTACGACCGTGTAATTCGAATTAATCTGTAGTGACCAACCATCGCCCTGTATCAATTCCTCTCCTATCACTGTAGGTACACTAACTGATATATTTCCCCAATTGGGAGACATTAAAGCTCCGTTATTAACTTCGAGAATCCCCCAATTGTCGGTGACCCGTATATTCGGATAAACCGTGCCTTTATCTTCTATCGGAAGAATATTACGTGGATCGAATGAAGTATTCATATTCTCAAATTTGATCTTAAAATGTGGTTGCTCGATAAACTTGGATTTATAGATTGCAACCCTCGCTTTTATCTGTTCGCTGCGATGGTCCTCTTCCGCAACAATAAGCTCTCCATCGTATGCGCTAAGATTTTTCGCCGTAGCGGATTTTAAATCCTTTGGTAGTTTAACCTTAAAGCTTTCTATAAAATAATCTGTCAAATTGTTATCAGCGGTTATTTTCTGATGCCAAAGTAGATCCTTCTGGCTCAATAAATAGCCATATATAGGTGTCGTATTGTAGGCAAAAGAGCGTACGTAGGTAGGGTTTTTGAAAAAATCGTCAAGAGTATTCGTAAAATGCTGTTTAGTCTGCTCTCTGTCTCGATTGCTAATCATAAGGCCTGTATACTCGGCCAATCCCTCATTGAGCTCGAGTTGGTTCTCTAGGCTACTGGATTCTGGAAAAATGGTATTCCTATATTTTCTAAATATAAGCGCGTTGGTAAGGTGTTTTTGCTGTACTCTTGGTGCATCGGCAAGTATTGCTTTTTTGAGCGCTTCTAATTCTAAACGTAGGTATATTCTGCCTTCTTTTTCTTCCAAGTGATTACTTTCCTTATTAAACTGAGTGTAACCTAGAGAAGTCTGTATGGTATGGAAGAGCTCATGCGCTAAGAGATTAATCCGATCATGCTTATTTTTGGAAAGTGGCAACATTATCATTGCCCATGTCTTTCCGTTCCATTGGAGGGCGGTATTCGCAATATTGACATTCTCTGGCAATTTACCTACATAAACGTCATTATGAAGCTGTAACGTATTATTTTGATCGGGCTGATTGGCGTATAGTTGCCTACTTTTGGGGTCGACCAATAAAATGCCTCCATACAGATCTTTGTTCCATAAATCGGTCTTCTGCCCAGTAGCTTCTTTTATCTCTTTGAAGTATTCTGAAATCTGATCTGTATTATGTGTATCTACCTGTTGACCAAAGACTGTCGACACATAAATTAAACTTACAATTACTGTAAATATTCTCTGCATAGTTAGTTATATAATTTAAATTGGCATCCATAACAAATCTAAACAATTATTTGGATTGTAGTGTGTTAATCCGCTTCAGGTCTTTTTTGTATTGACCCGGATGCAAATTCACCTACAAGCCAAACTTTTCTATCTCTTGGCATAAAACAAACGATACAATAAGGTATATTGCCCAATTGAAATTATAGCGTAATGAAAACGAAATACTTTTGGCTCCTCGGGGCGGTTTGTTTGATATTTTTCCTGTCCATACCTACTTTTCACCTGTTGACGACAAAGTGGAAGGAGAACGGGACAGAAGTCGAAATTCCACAAGGCTATACGAACGATGCCAGTCAGTTGAATCTGACAAAAATGGATACTGTTATCGCCATTCCTGCAGATAAAAACCAAATTGAAGCACAACTTAAAGATATCTTCAAATATGCTAGAGAGAAAGGCTTGAAGATTTCGATTTCGGGTGCAAAACATAGCATGGGAGGCCACACCATATCTCCTGATGGTGTCTTATTGAATATGCTCCCCTATAAGCATATGGAACTTGATACCGTAAATAATATCTTATCAATAGGTTCTGGCGCTCTATGGGAGGATGCACTGAATTATCTTGACAGTTATGGTAAATCTATTGCGATCATGCAGGCTTTTAGTTCTTTCTCTATCGGAGGCTCGATCAGTGTGAATGGACACGGCTGGCAGAAGGACCTCCCTCCGATATCGAAAAGTGTAGAATCTTTTTCTATTATGCTGGCAGACGGTAAGGTGCTACATTGCAGCAGGAACGAAAATCAGGAACTATTCAAGCTGGTATTAGGTGGGTATGGCTTGTTTGGCGTAATACTGGATGTGAAGCTCCATGTCGTCGACAACACAGCACTGACCTATAAGTATATCAGACTATCCCCTGCTAACTATGTAAGCTATTATAAGAAGTATGTGTCTGAGAATCCAAAGGTAAACCTTGTGTTCGGGAGATTGCGGATCTCGGATAAACACTTTCTAGAAGAGGCGACGCTTAACTATTTTGAGGAAATACAGACAGATATACCTCCTCTCCAACAAATAAAAAGCACAGAAACCCAACGTCTGGTATTCAGGGGCAGTGTAGGCAGTGAATATGGAAAGAGACTGCGATGGGATCTGGAAACGGGTAAGAATAAGATCTCTAAGAATGAGGTTTACTCCAGAAATGAACTCTTAAATGATCATGTCTCGCTAATTGAGAACAAAGATACGGCTTCGACGGATCTGCTACAGGAGTACTTTATCCCGGAAAGACACTTCAATCACTTTATACAGGATATCAAACCGATCTTAAAAAAGTCTAAGATTGATCTATTAAATATCACTATACGTGGTGTTCGTGAGGACAAGGATAGCTACCTGAACTATGCTAAAGAAGATGTCTATGGATTTGTGATCCTATTCAATCAAAAGAAGACGAAAGAACAGGAAGAAGCAATGAAAGAACTGACCAATGAGCTAGTGGATGTAGCACTGAAAAATGAAGGAACGTATTACCTGCCCTATAGGTTGCATATCAACAGGGAAAAGATGCGAAAAGCGTATCCGCAGGCAGACAGTTTCTTTCGTATGAAACTCAAGTATGATCCTATGGAGCTATTTAGTAATAGATTCTATGAGCACTACAAATAGGGTGACTTAATGAAACAGGTATAAGAAGATATATAAAAAATGAGTTTAATATTGCTCTAAGTCAGAAAAACTTAAGTCCTGGATTTTGGGGAGCGAATTGACTTTTATGGTCTTTTTCGTTTTGTTGAAGATTTCGTCTGATCCCAGTTCTTGCTGAAATTCGATTTTTGTCTTTGCGATTAAATCAATCTCCGTTTCGAAAGTAGTGTTTTTACCATTCCAGTATACGCGTGAGATTTTGACCAGCTCAAAGTTGTTCTGCTTAAACCTAAATTCATAACAGCTTTTCCGGTCCTTGATATTTGTCAGCATTCTTAACTTTCCTTCTTCAATAAAAAAGTCTGGAATCGGGTTGCCATTATGTTCACCATTCTTATAGGCTGGGTATTCGCTTTCCATTATTGTTGTCGAGGAGACAACGAGCTGGCGCTTCCCATTGGGCTGTGAAAGAAATATCTGTACCCGCAATGGTCTGGTATCGTCCTCCACATCCATCTCTAAAACAATTACATCATCGCGCTTGTCA
The DNA here is from genome assembly GCA_031277715.1 of Sphingobacterium sp. Taxonomy (GTDB): domain Bacteria; phylum Bacteroidota; class Bacteroidia; order Sphingobacteriales; family Sphingobacteriaceae; genus Sphingobacterium. Next base: position 5,609 of record JAITLW010000058.1, read on the forward strand.
TTGTTCAAATCGCCCACCTCTCTTTGGATTAGAGCTGTAAAATTGCCTTTAGGGTTCTTTTCTTGTGCGTGTAAATTGGCTTGTGCCAAAAGAAGTAATAATACGGAAAACAGTATTTTCATAGCTGTACAAAGTGAATATTATAACAAGGATTTTTGATCCTTGCTGTAAAAATATAAAAATAATGCAGTTTGTGTAACCTTTTTGTTAACATCATGACAATGAATACTATCGGCATAGGTTTTGCCGTTATATCAGTATTCATAATTTAGGTTAATAATTGGTTAGTTAAAAATACCTGAAGCTCCCCGCTTCAGGTATTTTTTTATTATAGAGAAGCCGGCTCGTGTCTTCACCTTTCTGTTTTAATAGATCAATGCCCCTTTTCTTTACATATTTTCGAATAATACTTCTCCAGCATCTTTACGTTATTATTTCGTTCATCTGATTTTTCATCATTCTTATCTGTATATACTAGCCATTTGTGGTAGAGCTCATGGAAAACCTCTGCTCCCATTTCGGTCAGGTCATTATTTTCGAAATTGAGGTGGAGGATCCTGCCTTGCTTATCCAGCGGATTGAGTTTCAAAAGCTTGTTTTCATAGCAAAACCGTAGAAAAGTAATGTGGAGATTGTAAATCTTTACGATACTGTCGGGATAGGAACGATTGGCTTTGAACAAATAGGATATATCGGTAACGAATTCTGTATGGTAATATAAATCGTGATAGACATGTGCAATTGCTTTTTTCAGGAGCTCTATATCTTCAATATCCTCTATCAAAATCAATCTGTAGTAGGCCCAGCCGAAAGGGTTTTCTTCAACAGCTCCCGCAAACATTTTTTTAAGGTTTTCTGTCGATAGCAGGTATAATCTATTCTCGTAAAGAACTCCTATTCTTTTTCCATGTTGAGTAATAATGTATTCTCCGAAAATGGGCTCAAGGGAAATATTGATGATGGTCCTACATAGTTGTTCAAACTGCTTTGCAAATTTCTTTGTAGTCATGTGTTATGAATTTATTATTGACTGTACTTATCTCAAGTGGATCTATTCTGTACAGATATTTTGTAAAATTTAACTTTTTTATCTTTTGCCGATCTGTTCTACACCTCTTTGTAATAAACAATACAAAATCGTATCCAAAACTATAAGCCAAGCTCCTGCAACATACGCTCTCTGTTATTCATAAAGTATTTTGTCAATCTATACTGCTCAGTGTCTTCATACGAAATTAGCTGTATACCATCCATAGAGACTTGATATATATCGGCATCGGGATAGGCCATTAAAATCGGTGAGTGCGTAGCAATAACAAACTGTGAATTCTTTTCGACAAGATGCTGTATACGAACCAACATGTTCATTTGGCTAACGATGGATAAGGCCGATTCGGGCTCATCAAAAATATACAATCCCTGTCCATAGAGCCGATGGTGTAAAAGGGAAAGAAAACTCTCGCCATGGGAACACTCATGAAGCGAGCCTCCGTAACTCTCTTGCGCCTCATAATCGTCTACGGAGGTAGCAACATTATAGAAGCTCTCTGCACGCAGAAAGAAACCATCCCTATTACGATATCCGGTCCTAATAAGCTGAATATCCTCGAAAAGGGATGAATGTGAATCTTTTGTGCTGAAATTGAAATTTCTACTTCCCCCCTCTGGATTAAAACCTGCATTGACAGCAATCGCTTCAATTAAAGTGGATTTACCCACTCCATTTTCGCCTATGATAAATGTGACTTCTTTCCGAAGTTTTAAATCGGTCAGATTAGATATGGAGGGGATATTATAGGGGTAAGATGCCCGCCTTGCGGCAACACTATTATTTCTCACTTCACTAATGTAAATCATAATAGGCAATATAAGATATTCTAGCTTAAAATTAGGAAATAGTAATCACATGAAGGGCAATTAAACTTTCCGGTCAGCATCCTGATATTTTCTATTCAATAAGGCAGAATAAGGATTAAAAGGTTATAGTCTCCACAGCAATTCCTATGGCAGGGACTCCATGTCTATGCTATTGGGCATTAATGGACTATACGCTAATATGGTATTGTCAGGCAATTTTTAAAATGTTAGATTTGCTACTATGAGATTATTCAGTTACGTAATTGCACTGTCAAGTATAGTTTTTTTTTCATTCAACAGACAACAACATCCTTTACATAAAGAGTGGCGCCTCCTGGCTGAACAGATAACTCACTTTAACCTAGACCGGAGCCCCTATGATGGTGGTATAGACCGACTGGATTCTGTCAAAAATGTAACGGCAAAATTTGGGGCTGATGGATCGTTTAAATCTCCTGAGGGTGATGGAAGCTATACCTTTTCCAAGGATTCTATACATTTAAACATCAATGGTAAAACGGCTTCTTTCAAATATGAATTAGTAGATTCGAAACTCATGATGGAAAGCTATATCGAGAATCCTACATATCTGGTTAGATCAAGACTTTACTTTGAATAGGAATAACACGAGTTATAGATTTAGAGAAATATTTGAGCTGAGATAGTATGAATACTATTAAACTATCTTTTTTGTTGTTTCTCCCAAAACACCTGTGCTACGGTTTTGTATAGAGAACTGCCTAAGAACCAAAATAACAACTAAGCCCAACAGCACTATCGATGCGAACATCGAATAATGGTATGCTTCTGAAAAGTCGTCCATACCATGTGTCCTAGCATCTCCATGATGGTAATATAAACCTACAATAAAGGCGATACCCAAACAGATGGCAATCTTTAGTATGGTTTTGTGTACTAATACTTGTTATGAATGACTTATGGAGGAGAAAAAAATCAATAAATATGAGAGTTGCTGTAATGTGAACGGTATCTTCAAGATAATCGGTGGCAAGTGGAAGGCATTAATAATAAAAACGATCTCGGAAGACTGTCCAAAGCGGTTTGGCGAACTGCGACGCGACCTAGACGCTATAGCGCAAACAACATTGACGCTTCAGCTCCGAGAACTCGAACGGGATGGAATAATATGCAGAAAAATATACGCGGAAAGCCCGCCCAGGGTCGAATATAAACTCTCGGAACTGGGACAGACTTTATTGCCTATCTTAGAGCTGCTGGATGACTGGTGGGCCGTGTATAAGACGAGTAAAACGGATAATAGCTAGAAAAAAAGGCTGTCTCTTAACAAAGAAACAGCCTTTATATATTTAGCTCAATCAGAATTCTAGAACTCAAGAGCTATCTCAAAAGAAAAAATTCTATTGTATCCCTTAATACTAATTCCAGGAATCCCAGGCTCATTAACCAGATTTGCTAACCCCAGACCATATCATACCTCCTCTTTACAGGTTACCTTTCTTTAGTTCTGATACAGCAAATGATACCGCTCTGGCTGTGAGGGCCATGAATGTCAACGAGGGGTTCTGCGTGCCAGTAGATGTCATACAAGCACCATCGGTCACAAATACATTTGGACAAGTATGAATCTGGTTCCATTTATTAAGGATAGAAGTAGCCGGATCATGGCCCATTCGAGCTCCCCCCATTTCGTGGATGTCAAGCCCCGGATTCTGCATAGACCGATTTTGCCGAATATTCTTAACGCCAGCACGCTCTAACATGATTGCTCCCTGCTCTAGGAAATCTTCAAGGCTTCTATGGTCATTCTCCTGATAGCCAACAGCAGTAATAAGCTGGGGAATACCATAATCATCCACAGCTGTATCACTAAGTCTAACATGGTTTTCAGCCTTAGGAATTGTTTCTCCTTGCATCATCATCGATACTTTCCACGGTCCTGGAACAGAAAGTGAGTCTTTGTAAGCC
>JAITLW010000311.1 GCA_031277715.1 Sphingobacterium sp.
CAAAATGTAGAAATTTAAGTTGTAACTTCGCGCTTCCTCCAAGTCCGCTGGCACTTAATACGACCGGTTCATCAGTGGAATTAGCCCCAATAGCTCGATGAGGGTTCAGTACTGAAGAACTCCCTAGAATACCACCGGTTGCAACTCCATAGCCATCCGCATATAATCGTGCCCGCTGCCCATACCCCACTTGAGTCAGGCAAAAAAGCAGGACCAGTATGATAATGTAACTATTACATGTGAGCATTCTTTCCATGGTGCTCTCCAAAAAAGTAAACGAAGCGGTTAATTAACTAAAGTTTGTTTTTCAAATAGGTTGGAAATATTGTCGTCTTTTACTTTTAGATTTTTATTTCCATATCAAAAATATTAATTATTCTTTAGGAAATAAAATATTGAATTGTAGTTTTTACAAGATTTTGTGTTTTTTTTTCTTTAAATCTCAATTTTACCATGTTAAGCCACGATAAAATAGTCAATAAAAAAAGGCGGCATTTCAAAAATGCCGCCTTTTTAGCGAATCTGTTTATAACAATTCTTTATTTTTTTACGAGTTGCACGTAGTCCTTCATTACTTTCATGCTTTCATCTAAGATGAAGTCGAACTCAACTTTTGGTTGCGGCTGTCCTTCTTTCCAAAGAGGCATGTTGTTCAATTCAAGTAACTTGTTGATGCGTGCTCTGTTTTTAGCCTTATTGATATCGCGTTCTTTTTTCAATTTATCCTGATTTAGGCTGATTTGAGCAATAGAGTCCGACTTTTTGAACTCTTCGATATCCTCTAGTAAGAACTTGTATTCTGGAGATTTTTCCATACGTTTCATATGGATATCCTGCAGTTGCTTTGTGGTTGTTTTAAGGTCTGCGATTTTATTGAATGCAGTTCCTTTGATCTGATCCCAAGGAAGAGCCGCAGGTTCAGAACTTTCACCGAATTTTTCAGATACATATTGTGTAGGGAAGGTGATGTCTGCATCGACCCCTTTATGTTGTGTACTGCTTCCTGTGACACGGTAGAATTTACCAATAGTGACGTTGATCTGTCCAAATTCAGGTGCTCCTGTAGGCGTATCTGCGTCTTTGTCTGCACCAGCAGCTTTCAATAAAAGCTTGTTTGTTGGGCTGATAAAGCGTGACATTTGTACTGCGGATTGTACCGTTCCTTTTCCATAGGATTTTGAACCTAGTATTACACCACGTCCATAGTCTTGGATTGCTCCTGCAAAAATTTCGGAGGCAGAAGCCGAGAACCCATTAATGATAACGCCAAAAGGGCCTGTCCATATAGCACCAGCATCTTTATCCTGCTCTACTTCTACACGGTTGTTCGTGCTGCGAACCTGTACTACAGGGCCTTTGTCGATAAATAATCCAGTGAGTTCGATTGCTTCCTGTAGTGAACCACCACCGTTGTTGCGTAAGTCTAGGACTACCGCGTCTACATTTTCTTTGCTTAGTGAGTCTAAAATCAATCGTACATCGCGTGTGGTACTTTTGTAGTTCGGGTCACCTTTGCGATAGCCTTCAAAATCGATATAGAATTTTGGTAGATTGATAACACCGATACGATAATCTTTACCGTCATCTCCTTTTACTGTTTTAATCACTTTCTTTGCCGATTCCTCTTCAAGTACAATTTTTTCTCTGGTCAACTTCACAATAGTGGGTTGAGCGGAGATGTCTTGTCCTGCAGGTAGGATTTTTAAACGTACAATGGTACCTTTTGATCCTTTTATTTTGGCTACTGCAGCATCCAGTCTCCAGCCTACGATATCTTCAAATTCACCATCATTGCCTTGTGCGACTGCAATGATGCGGTCATCCATCTTTAGTGTTTTCTCTTTGAAAGCCGGTCCACCTGCAATGATTTCTTTGATTGTGACCATTTCATTCTCCATCTGTAGGCGAGCCCCTATTCCCTCTAGGGTATTGGACATGCCTTCGTTGAATGCTTGCGCAAATGAAGGGTTGTAATACGTCGTATGCGGATCAATAGCGTCCGTAAAAGAAGTCATGATCAGCTGAAACGCGTCATTGGCATTTGTTTTCTTGGCTTGGGAAATCAAATTGTTGTAGCGTTTGCGAAGTGTTTCTTTGTGTTTGTCATCTTCGTTTTTGCCTTCTGCCGTTGTCATTTTAAGGTTCAGCAAATCGAGCTTCACCCTTTTGCGCCATTGGTCTTTAAGTTCATTTTCAGATTTGAACCAATTCAGCTTTTCGCGGTTGTTGGTGTAGTTCTCATCTTTATTGAAATCGTGAGCAACATCAACCTGTGTAAGTGCATACTCCATCGCGTCCAGATAACGCTGCGAGTAAATGTTGAAGATATAAAAAGGAGCAGAAAGGTCTCCGTTTTTCATATCCTGGCTGATGTTGTTCTTGTATTTGTTGATATCATCGATATCTGATTGGAGCAGGTAGTTTTTTCCCTGGTCAACCATTTTTATCAGGTTGTTAAAAACGATGTTAGAGAGCGAATCACTCGGTGCAACTTTTTTATAACTGAAGTTTTCTAATATACCGACTACCTCTTTTGCGATTACCTCATGCTGTAAGGTCGGTTTGATCTTGATTCCTCCCTCTTCGAGCTGTACGCGTGGTTTTGAGCCACAGGCGACGACCGAAATCAATGCTAATCCAATTATTAAGTTTCTAAACATATAGACTGTTTTATTAATATTCATTGTCCAAAAAATAACGCAAAAATTGTTAAATGTTTTGCGAAGGCTAAAATTAGTTAAAAAAATAGACAAGCAGACATCCCTTTGCTGTAATAAATTCAGAAACAGCGCAAAAAGAGTGTAACTTTTCTAAAACAACTCTTTCCTGATCGTCCAATAGGTTTCCAGTTGCTTTTCCGCTTCGTCAATTTTGTTTTCCTGCAGGTTGATCCGCCCTAATTTTTCTACGATTGCTAACTGTAAGTATCGGTTGTCTTCTTTTTTTGCGAGTTCAAAAGCGGTATTGAGTTCTTTCTTAGAGATGCTCAGGTTATTTTGGATGTATTTTGACGAGGCCAGCATATACTCTATTTCCGCTAGGTCGTTTTTAAAGTCTTTGTCCATCGCTAAATCTCTAGCCTGGATCAAGAACCATTGGGCTTCAGTATGCTTGTTCTGCATCTGGTAGATCTCTGCCAGGATGAGCCAGGCAATGGTTTTACCTTCATATGATTTTGCCTTGTTGAAAAGAGGCACAGCCTTTCGGATGATTGTGTTCTCGGCCGATTTGTAGTCTTTGTCATAAGCTTGTATCAAAGCGATTTTGACGAGCGAGCTTGCTTGATCTACGATGCTCTTGTTCGTTACGGCTTGATTGTAGTAGGCTTCTTCATATGTTCCCGCTTCAATATAGTTTTTGTTGTATACCAGTAGGGAAGATAGGTTTGATTGTATCACTCCGACGTCTTGTGTATGCTGCTGTAGTGTCGCCTGCTGCAGGGCTGATTCCAGAATGCCCACCGCTTGGCTGGTTTCTTTATGGAGTATTCTCATCTTGGCGTATTCGTTCAGAATTCCGGTGGTCATAGCATAGTTTTTCTGATTGGTGTAGTCGGCAACTAAGCTGTTCCAGTCTGCAGTGGTTTTGGGAGCAGGTGTGAGGAGCTGTAAGACGGTTGCATTATTGGAGGTATTCTTCCATGCTTCGATCAATCTTAGGTATTGTAACGCGTGCTGAATCGAATCCTGAAATCCCACAATCTCCATGTAACTATCCTGTAGCTGTTCTGCTCTGCTACGGGGCGGTGGCAGAAGGTATACTTTTGGTCCAATACCTTCAAATTCGGTATTGTATTTGAGTATATAGCCAGAAGGATCTGGAGTGTTTTGTTGGGCCAATACTGGAGTCGCTATGAAAGTCCCCAATAGGGAGATGGACAGAAAAGTCAGTTTTATAGCGTTATATGTTTTTGTCATTATTCAAACCTAATTAAATTCTTCGAATTGTAAAACAGTTAACCCCTAAAAGCAGGGCAATGATTATGCCTTTCTACAAAATCCGTACCTTTGTGGATTAAATGGAGTGATTATGGCAACACGAGTACCTCTAGCAGAACGGCTTAGGCCCCGGAAATTACAAGATTATGTCGGTCAGCAGCATATCATTGGTGAAGATGCAGTGCTTTACCATGCTTTGCAACGCAAAAATATTCCCTCCATGATTCTCTGGGGACCTCCTGGAGTAGGAAAGACAAGTCTTGCCAATCTGATTGCAAAAGAGCTGGGGCGGCCTTTCTTTAGTCTCAGTGCGATCAAATCTGGCGTAAAAGAAGTTCGCGAGGTAATCGATAAGGCGGATCAGTTGATGAATTTTAATCAAGAGCAACCGATTTTATTTATTGATGAAATCCATCGCTTTTCGAAAAGTCAGCAGGACTCCCT
>JAITLW010000349.1 GCA_031277715.1 Sphingobacterium sp.
CTGATCAAACAGACGCTGATCAAAAAAGGCAGTAAAGTTGTTGACGTAACAGGAGGATTTGGTGTAGACAGTTGTTACATGGCTCAAGAGGCCGATATTGTAGTACACTGTGAACTCAATGAAAGACTTTCAGAGATTGTCAAACATAATGCTGTGGTACTAGGCGTACCTAATATCGTGTGTATTGCCACCAATGGCGTCGATTTTGTTCAGGCACAGGAAGATCAGTCTTTAGATTATATCCTGATTGATCCATCCAGACGAATCAATCACGCAAAGGTCTTCTTATTAGAAGACTGCGAACCTAATATCATCGTGGCACAGGATATGTTCTTTCGCAAATCCCGCTATGTGATCTGCAAGCTATCTCCTCTACTAGACATCAGCACAGCCCTCCAAAAGCTTAAACATGTCAAGTTGGTGTATGTCATCAGTGTAGATAACGACTGCAAAGAGTTGCTTTTTATTCAAGACTCCACCTACACAGGCGAAGCAAAGATCGTGGCCATACGCTTATTTACAGATCAGATACAGACCCTGACTTTTACCCTAGAGGAAGAAAAGCAGGCCCTAATACGCACATCACAGCCACTCACCTATCTTTACGACCCAGATGTCAGCGTGACCAAAGCCGGCGCCTTCAAAACAGTTGCCAAGCAGTTCAACTTATTTAAAATACACACCCATTCGCACCTTTACACTTCCGATAGTCTAGAATTGGACTTTCCTGGTAGAGCATTCTTAGTGAAGGAGGTCTTTGAGCTGTCTGCTTTCAAAAGAAGAACCTCGCTGGACAAAGCCAATGTTGCCACCAAGAACTTCCCGATGAAGGTTGATGAAATAAAGAAAAAGTTTAAAATCAAGGACGGGGGCAATTCGTATTTATTCTTCACCACCGACTATCTAGGTAATCCTATTGTCATACATGGACATAAGGTCTAAGAAAAGACAAAGCCATTACAATTCCTCTTTTTCATTTCTTGTATCTTTATTCTATGGAAAAAATAAAGATTTCTGCACTAGAATTGGCTACCATTTGCAAGAACAGCAATGCTTCCGAAGCGATACAGCGCGCTGTAACGGGTGCTCAACATATAGAGAATTTAGGCTTTCACCGTATCTGGCTTGCCGAACACCATAATATGCCCCATATCGCCAGCTCTGCCACAGCTGTGCTGATCGGACATATTGCTGGCAAAACATCCAAAATACGTGTCGGCTCAGGTGGTATCATGTTACCGAACCACACTCCATTGGTTGTCGCCGAACAATTCGGCACCTTAGAAAGCATATACCCTGGCCGTATCGACATGGGATTGGGCAGAGCGCCCGGTACCGATCAGCTTACTGCTATGGCCTTACGCCGCAATAACCTCAACACTTCCTTCTACTTTAAGGATGATATCCTCGAACTACAGCGCTACCTCGACGAGAACAATATAGATGCTAAAGTAAGGGCTTTCCCAGGTGAAGGGCTCGATATACCAATCTATATACTAGGTTCCAGTACAGATAGTGCCTACCTAGCGGCAGAACTGGGTCTACCCTATGCCTTTGCGGCGCATTTTGCGCCCGCCATGCTGGAACAGGCATCCGAAATATACTACAGCAACTTTAAGCCTTCGCCTACGCTTGCTTCACCTTATTTTATTATCTGTGTCAACATTGTTGCGGCAAAGAGCGTAGAAGAAGCACAGTTCCTTTCAACAAGTTTATTTAACATGTTTGCAGGTATATTGACCAACCTCCGCAAGCCCTTGTCTCCACCGACGGAAAAACCCGTCTATCACGGGATTCCCGAAATAGAAGAAGCCGTAAACCGAATGGTAAGCTGTACTTTTATAGGGACCGAATCTCTGATTAAGGCGGAGGTTTCGGCATTTGCTAAAAAACACAAAGCTCATGAAATAATGACAACAAATTATATCTTTGATGAAGCAAAGCGATTAGAATCTTTTGATATCATTGCCAGCGCATTATTATAGATATTAATGAAAAAATACGGCTATCTCTTTTTATTGGCAGCAACGGTTATTGCCTGTCAGAATAAATCAAATGACAAACAGCAGCACGCGGAAGTACTTCCGAAGCCTGACACTGTTGCACAGCAAGTTCCGACAGATACACTCCCTGCTCCTAGCAAAGAAATCGTTTACAACGCAGCTGTCGATTCGATTATAGATGGCCGTATTTTATTACCCTCGACCTATAGGGTGTGGGAGAACAACGATGTTTCCAAAATCATCAATAGGAACTGGTTAGAGCTGCATCACAAAAATGGCTCATACTATGTACAATCTGCTTCTTACCACATCGAAAACGAAGACGAAGAGCCCTGTTCCGGTCTACCGACAGAGACGATAGTACCCAAAGAAGATGTGCTGGTATTCTTCAATATCCCGACCATACAGAAAGGGGCCGTCGATAGTGTCGCATTCTCAAAACCCATTATAGAGCCCGGTAAGCCTTTTGAATTCACCTTCCAGAATCAAAACTATAAATTACAGGCTACAGGTATCCTCTTCCATAAGGACCAAGAACGTAATAATCCCAATACCAGATATACCCTAAAACTCTACAAAGACGGAAAGTACATACGGACTATCATTGACCAAACGGAATACAACGACACTTCTACCGAGCTTGAGTTTATAGGCGACCTCGATAGAGATGGCTTACCGGACTTTATCTTCTCCAGCCCCCGGGACTACGAAGAGCAACGCAAGGTTATAATCCTGTCCGGCAGTGCCTACGCTTATGATGGCAACGTACAGTTTGACTGTTAACCGTTACGGTATATTCAATAAACTGTGCTGACTCGCCGTGAATATATTTCTAAATACGGTATTGATCTCCTGCCCATTTTGAGCAGCATTAATACCCAGCAAAGGAAATAGAGTCACCACCTCTGCAAGGATACGTTTTACTATTCCACGCGCAGTCGAGGTAATGTCGGCCGTCAGCACCGTATCCAATGGAGAATTGTGAAGCGCTAGCGCCCACAATTGATCGGTAAGCTCTCCTACCTTGGCCCTATCGGATTCCAACTGGAGTTGCAGTGCATCTACTTTCTTAAAATAGTCTTTACCGTATTTTGCCTGCCAATTTTCCTCTTTCGATTTCTCGAAAAAGAACTTCTCCACCAGCGTCAGGTACCTTCTATACATTCCCATATAGTTGACCAACAGTGTCAGTTCCGCAAAAGGAATAAAAGGGATACGATACAGCGTATTATCATCTATACGATGCTCCGGTTTAATCTGAAAGGCGTGATTTGCGGCGACCGGTGTATTCTCCAACGAAAAGCTATGGCTCGCTGTACTCGCCAATCCAAAGGAATCCCAGTCATAATGAATGAGCACCTTATCCCGTGGCACAAAGAATGAAAAGAATACCGGATTACCATCTTCATCCATCCGAGGGACATCCCCATCATAGATGAAGCTATTTAAGGTAAAATGCGACAAGTGGGGAGCTCCTGTAGCAAAACGCCAAAACCCGGTTAACACATAGTTTTCTCCATCCCACACCGCCTTGCCTGTTGCACGTCCCGAACCTCCAAAACAGACCTTTCTATCCGAAAAAACCGATTTGGCGAGATCTCGGTCCAAATAACCGGCAAACATATTGGCACCAGCACATAAGGTAACAGTCCATCCTAGCCCACCATCCCAATAGGCGAGTTCTTCCAACAGGGCCAAGCCCTCCTTCAAACCTAGTTCGGCACCGCCCAATACCTTAGGCACCCAAATATTAAACCAGTTATTATCGTATATCAGCGACAATTGCGGTTCTACGAGTGTCTTAGCACCTATAGATGTGGCTTGATTATCTTTTATCAACTGTATAGCTTCTTCACTTATCATCGTTCTTATTTTGAGGTAACCATCAGCTTTCGCCAATTAAAATAGCCGAATATAGCGACTACAAATAAAAATGTCGTCAGCGCGGCAAACAAATAAAGTTCCTTGTGTATCAACAGTGGAATAGCAAAAAGATTACTGATATTCAGCAAAATCCAATTCTCCAGTTTGCGCTTGGCCAACAGCCACATACCTGCCCATGCCGTAGCCGAAACCCAGGCATCCCAAGCCGGTACATCCGAATCCGTCACATGCTCTAGAATGAGGTACAGCAGACCAAATCCCAGGAGACTGATTGACGCTACCACACGCCAATCTTTCGCGTTACAGCTGCTGATAGGTTGCTGTCGAGCCTCTATATTGTGTGTCCAATACCACCAGCCATAGATACTCATTATCAGGTAATACATATTCAACGCAATCTCCGCATAGAGCTTTGCACCAAACAACACGTACATCCCGGACACTATACCCATAATGCCGAAGAAATAGTTAGATACCTTATTATTTTTGGAAAGCAGTACCTGTATAATACCGCACAGTACTGAAAAACGCTCTAACCAGGAAGTCTGTAGAAATGCGTTACTTATATTTTCGATGATAGTCTCCATAAACCATGTATTCAAAGACACAATATATGGAGATGCTATTTCGAAAAATTATTCCCTACGCCAGCATTACCTGGATCAGGTTCCTCCTACCGAAGTAGAATTGGGTATAATCTCAGCTTCTGTTCTGTGTCATCAGATGATACAGAACCGCACCCCATAAAATGTCTATTTATTCTTATTAATCCAATTGCAGTACGCGATGTGTATGCGTGCGCATTTCTGCACAAAGCTCCGGATTATCGTTCAATGACTGTCCCCAAGAAGGGATCATCTCACGAAGCTTTTTCCGGTACTCATCCGATTTCGCGCGTTCTGGGAAGCAACGTTTCAATAGCTGGATCATAATTGCAACCGAAGTCGACGCTCCCGGAGAAGCTCCCAACAATGCCGCAATGGAACCATCAGCGCTAGATACCACCTCTGTTCCAAACTCCAACACGCCACCATGCTTAGGGTCTTTTTTAATAACCTGTACACGCTGTCCTGCTTTTTCTATCGCCCAGTCCTCTAGTCGTGCTGTAGGCATAAACTGTTTCAGGGCATCCAGCTTGTCTTTCGGTTTTTTCATCACCTCCGTGATCAAATATTTTGTCAATGGAAGGTTATCCAATCCAGCAGACAACATTGGTTTTATATTCGATAGCTTTATAGAAGCTGGCAAATCAAAATAGGAACCCTGTTTTAAGAACTTTGTCGAGAAACCAGCGTAAGGTCCGAAAAGTAATGCCTGTTTACCGTCAATATAACGGGTATCCAGATGCGGAACAGACATCGGAGGCGCACCTACAGATGCTTTTCCGTATACTTTCGCGCGGTGTTGTGTAATAATCTCCGGATTCGTACAGCGCAACCACTGTCCTCCTACCGGGAACCCACCATAACCTTTAGCCTCAGGAATACCTGATTTCTCTAAAAGCAATAAAGAGTGTCCACCAGCACCGATAAACACAAACTGTGCTTTAATCTCTCTCTTATCGCCCGTTTTAAGGTCTTTTACTTCAACCTCCCAACGGCCGTCATCCTCACGTTCAATATCTTTTACCTCTTGGTGTAAAGATAACTTGATGTTACCTTTAGTACTTAGGTAGTTGATCAAATCCTTAGTCAGCGCACCAAAATTAACATCTGTACCGATGTCCATCCGGGTTGCAGCCATAGGTTCATTCACTGCTCTATCCTTCATCATCAACGGAATCCACTCCTTCAACAAGGACTTATCCTCCGTATATTTCATGCCCTTGAACAACGTTTCTTTTTCCATTGTCTCGAAACGCGTCTTCAAAAAACGAACATCCTTCTCCCCGAATACCGCACTCATATGAGGTACCTGGCGAATAAAATGAGTAGGGTCTTTTATAACACCCTTTTCTACTAGATAAGCCCAAAACTGCTTAGAAACCTCAAACTGTTCTGCAATTTTAATGGCTTTATCTACTTTCACTGAACCATCTTCCTGCTCAGGTGTATAATTCAATTCACATAAGGCCGAGTGACCTGTTCCTGCATTATTCCATGCATCCGAACTCTCTGCTGCAACAACATCCAAACGTTCAATAATCTCAATATTGATATCTGGATTCAACTCATTGATCAGAGCTCCTAGCGTAGCACTCATGATACCACCACCTATCAGAACGACATCAACTTCGGTATTTTGTTTTTTCTTGCCCATGACTTATTTAATTGTTGCAAAATTAACATTCGTTTTTGGTTATTACGAATCATTTTGTCAAAATTCTCTCATTTCCACTACATTTTATTCGAACAAAGCGCTTTGTTTTTGCAAACTAAAAATTAGGATAACGACTCACACAAGTTTTAACAGCGCAATTGATTCAAAGTTGACCTTGGAATCAAATTGGAACCTTAAAAATCCGTAAAGATCCGTTTTCATGGATTGCCAGTTAGCTGATTTATCTAGTGTATGCTGGGAGGAGAAAATTAAGAAATCAGGTGCTCTATAAAATGAAAATGAGAAGAGCGGTATATTTTGTCCGTCTTCTCATTTTCTTAACCGATTTAAAATCCATTTGACGATTCGCCTTCCATTTTGAACGGAGGGAAGATCACCACAACTGAAGTGAATAAAAAACTAGTATTGATCAATAAAATATTTCAATAAATCCGTTGTGGTTACGATGCCTATCAATTCTTCATCTTTAACAACTGGTATCGAATGGAAAGTAACACCGGATAATATCTCCGTTACTTCTTTAATCGTTGCATCAGGACCTACTATAACCGGTGATTTGGCCATCAATTGAGGAATAGTGTACATATCATACACCACAGCTTCAATATCATTCTCTTCTGTTACATCAGCGTAGCTGATTTTTAGTAGATCAGAGTAACTTACAACACCGACCAATTTCTTGTCTTCAACAATAGGAAGATGACGGATATTGTGTTTCTTAAATAGCTTTTCGGCGTCATACAAACTGTCTTTCGGAGTTAAGGTAACCAACTCTCGCGTCATAATTTCTGATACTGGAACTCGCTGTTTCATACTATTTTATTTTAATAATTCCCTTTATTGCTATACTCAAATATCAACATCTTTATGCATAAAAAACAGGACACATATCACTTAAAAAAGTGATTTACAAACAGGTATATATAGCATTTTATTCGTAACTTGAAATCTAGCCTTATTATATTCTGTACTTTACAGCCTTTATCAAAATCGTTTTTTAATAAACTTAACGTTATGTCAAAATTTACCTATTTTTGCGAACTACAGATTAAATTATCATTTTGTCTCAAAGAAATAAGTTAGAAATTAATACACATATGAAATACTCATGTTTAGCGAAAAACAAACACCTGTGAGTATTCCATATGACAGATAAAAAACAATTAATACACATATGAAACTACTTGAAGGAAAAACAGCGTTAGTTACCGGAGCATCAAAAGGGATAGGCCGCAAGATCGCGGAGGTATTTGCACAACATGGTGCCAACGTAGCTTTTACCTACCTATCCTCTGTTGAGAAAGGTCAGGCCCTAGAAACGGAGTTACAAGCTTTTGGCACAAAGGTAAAAGGGTACCGTTCGGATGCTTCCAAATTTGATGAAGCGGAACAACTTATCAATGATATCGTCACAGAGTTTGGCACATTAGACATCGTGGTAAACAATGCCGGAATCACAAAAGACGGTCTTTTAATGCGTATGACAGAAGAGAACTGGGATGATGTAATCAATATCAACCTTAAATCCATCTTCAACGTTACTAAAGCAGCTTCTAAAGTGATGATGAAAAACAGAAAAGGTTCGTTTATCAATATGTCTTCAGTAGTCGGTGTACAAGGTAATGCTGGGCAGGCAAACTACGCTGCCTCCAAAGCAGGTATCATTGGCTTCACAAAATCTGTAGCCAAAGAATTAGGTTCTAGAAATATCAGAGCAAATGTCGTTGCTCCGGGTTTTATCCGTACAGAGATGACCGATGTATTGGATCCTAAAGTAGTAGCAGGCTGGGAAGCTGGTATTCCGCTAAAACGCGGTGGCGAACCAGAAGATGTAGCTAATGCTTGCCTCTTCTTAGCATCAGATCTATCTGCATACGTTACAGGACAAGTGCTTCCTGTAGACGGCGGTATGTTATAATATATATAGGTCCTTTTGACATAATGATCAAAAGGACCTATACTAAAAACCAGCTTTTCGCCAAAGAAAGGGAACACTTCTTGCCAAAACCTGACCACTAAACCCTAACGGGTGAACACTTCTTACCATAAGGTCGTCACTAAATCCTAACAGGTGAACACTTCTTACCAAAGGATCGTCACTAAATCCTAACGGGTGAACGCTTCTTACCAAAAGGTCGTCGCTAAATCCTAACGGATGAACACTTCTTACCAAAAGGTCGTCGCTAAATCCTAACAGGTGAACACTTCTTACCAAAGGGTCGTCACTAAATCCTAACAGGTGAACGCTTCTTACCAAAAGGTCGTCACTAAATCCTAACGGGGAAACACGTCTTACCAAAAGGTAATCACCAAATCATAACAAGGAAACACGTCTTACCAAAAGGCTATCACTAAATCACAACAAGGAAACACTTCTTTCCAGAAGGTAATCACTGAAAACAAACAACCAATCACTTTTTTACCCCTTTTTCTATTTTTTTCGATTAAGTTTGCAATCAATATGCATAGGGACCAGGTTTTTAATATACAGACAGCGCAGGACTTTAACACAACAGCCCTCGAAATTTTCAACTTTCAGGCACAGCATACTCCTGTATACAGAGATTATATACGAGCCTTACGCATTGCGCCAGAGACCATCGTTGATTACAGGCAGATCCCCTTTCTGCCGATTCAATTCTTCAAGACACAACCTGTCATTGCAGAAAACCACTCACCCGAAATTACCTTCAGCAGCTCTGGCACCACCGGAATGATTACCAGCAAGCATCCTGTCCCTGACCTCCGCTGGTATACCGATAGCTTTAGAAAAGCCTTTGAGCTATTCTATGGCGATGTCCGCGAGATTGCCATCCTCGCCTTACTACCAGCTTACCTAGAACGCGAAGGTTCGTCACTCATCTATATGGTCGATGACCTCATCCAGTCGTCCCAACAAACAGAAAGTGGCTATTTTTTATACAACCACGATGATCTGTACAAGCGATTACAAGACCTACAACAAAAAGGAACAAAAACAATACTCATTGGAGTAACCTATGCCCTATTGGATTTTGTAGAAAGCTATAGTGTGGATTTTCCGGAGTTAATCGTGATGGAAACCGGTGGTATGAAAGGGAAGCGTAAAGAAATGGTGCGCGAGGAACTGCACCAACAGTTAAAGATTGGGTTTGGTGTCCCACAGATACATTCCGAATACGGCATGACCGAGTTGCTATCCCAGGGCTATTCCTATGGAGACGGCATCTTCCAGACGCCGCCCTGGATGAAAATCCTCATCCGTGACACCAATGACCCTCTGACACTATTGACAGATAGAAAAACAGGAGCCATCAATGTAATAGACCTTGCAAACTACTACTCCTGCTCCTTTATTGCGACACAAGACTTAGGCAAAATACATCCAGACCAATCTTTTGAGATTCTGGGCCGGTTTGACAATGCCGATATACGTGGGTGTAACCTTCTGGTTCAATAAAACTATTTCAGACTGCGGTCGTCAAATGTATTCCCGGCATTTAAATCCCCTGTGTCATACCCCTTTTTAAACCAAGCTGTCCGCTGTTTGGATGTACCATGCGTAAAGGATTCTGGATTACTGCGTCCCTGAGCCTGCTCCTGTATATGGTCATCACCGACTGCCGCTGCAGCCTGCATACCGTCTACAATATCATCATAGCTCAATTCGATATCCGAGTTCTGGCTGGCATAATGTGCCCATACCCCCGCATAAAAATCAGCCTGCAATTCGGTCATTACCGAAATCTTGTTGTACTCCCGCTCGCTCATCTTCGCCCGCATCGCATTCGTTTTCTGCAGCACCCCTAGAATATTCTGTATGTGATGCCCCACTTCATGCGCTATTACATAGGCCAAAGCAAATTCCCCTTTGGCGCCAAAGCGCTGCTTGAGCTCCTCATTGAAAGTCAGATCCATATAAATCGTCTGGTCCGCGGGGCAATAGAAAGGCCCATAGGCGGATTGCCCCATCCCACATCCATCCGTCGGTGTATTGCGATCATAAACAACGAGCTTGGTCGGTGGATAAGCCGCATTCGCCTGCTCCCGAAACAATTTTCCCCAGACATCTTCCGTACTCTGTAATACGACCCGCGAAAACGCGGTTAGCTTCTGTTCCTCTGCATTCAGCTCCCGTACTTCCCCTGTCGTCACCTCTTGATTCGCTCCCATTTGCTGCAGCAACTGTGCGGGATCACCGCCCATAAAAAGCCCGATCAGCAAGACAATAACACCACCTATCCCCCCGATAGCTACTTTTCCACCAGAAGACATACCTCTTCTATCCTCAAAATTATCGCTTTGTCGACCTCCTTGCCATTTCATAATTTCCTTATTTAAGTTAATTTATTGTAAGCGATAGCACAAAATCTCTGCCAAAACAAGACCTCATCAAAATGATACTGCAAATGCAAACCTACACCGTACAAATACCTATCCGCCCCAAGTGTTGCGTAAAAATTTCGTATCTTTGTCCCATGAATTTAGAGAACTTATTAGCCGAAAGAAGTGGAAATCAATGCGAGCTTTGTACAAGCAGTTCAGACTTGTCCAAGTATGAAGTTCCACCGACCTCCAATGCCAACCTGGATAACTGTATCTGGGTTTGTGAAGTATGTAAATCCCAAATAGAAAAAAGAGAACAGCTAAATCCATCGCACTGGAAAGTCTTATCGGACACCATGTGGTCAGAACATGCTCCGGTACAAGTGGTTGCTTGGCGTATGTTGAGCCGTCTACGCAACGAAGCTTGGGCAGCAGACAACCTAGAAATCCTCTATCTCGATGATGAAAACCTAGAATGGGCGAAAAAGACAGGCGACCATGAACAAGATGGCACCGTAGACTTTCATCAAGATTCAAATGGCGCAAGATTGCATGAAGGAGACACCGTCGTATTAATCAAAACACTAGATGTTAAAGGTTCTTCCCTAAATGCTAAATTAGGTACCGTAGTCAAAAACATTCGTTTGGTACCCGACAACACGGAGCAGATAGAAGGAAAAATAGAAGGACAGACCATCGTCATACTTACGAAATACCTTCGTAAAGGATAATAAAAAAAAGGAACCTAGGTTCCTTTTTTTTATGTATTATCCAAAAGAGAAAACCCTATTGGATCGTTATAACATTTCTATTCAGAACGAGAAAACCATCCTTCTCCAATGATTTCAGCAACCGCGAGATAACAACACGGGAGGTGTTCAGCTCATTGGCAATCTCCAGATGGGTTTTATTGATTACATTCCCTTTATTGATCGTCGCTACATTCAACAAGTATGTTTTCAGCCGACCCGACATATCTTTAAAAGCTAGATTGTCTATCGCCTCCAACATTTCGTCCATTCGATTATTGTAGCTATCGAATACATACTTGCGCCAGGAAGGATATTTGGCCAGCCAATCCTCCATCTTTTGCACCGGAATCATAAGCACTATCCCGTCGGTTTCTCCTATCGCACGGATATTACTCCTTTTGTCGCCTAGACAACAGGCCATCGTCATTGCACAGGTATCCCCCCGCTCCAGGAAATACAGCAACAATTCACCTTCGCCATAGTCATCCCGCATAATCTTAATAGCACCTTCCAGCAATATAGGCATCACCGTAACGGTCTGTCCCATATCGATCAGGATATCCTGTGCTTTAAAATGCTTTAACTGTGCTACAGCAGCGATTTCTTTAACAAGCTCGGGTTCAAACTGTTCAGGGTAATAGTTCTCTAAAATTTCCTCTATCTGCATATTCGTCTTTAGTGCGGCAATTTATCTTTTAACAGGCCGTAGATAAAGGTACCAAATAAAGCGCTGACAATCACTATAAGCATCGGTAATACACCCGCGCCCAATAGCACAAACATCGGTCCCGGACAAGCGCCCACCAATGCCCAGCCTAATCCAAAGAAGATACCACCGACCAAATAACGTGTTATGGACATTTGCTTCGGAGCCACAGTAACCCGTTCTCCGTCCACATTCTTGGCCGAACGCTTCATCCATTGCACCCCTGCTATCCCCACAACCAATGCACTTCCCATAAAACCATACATATGAAAAGACTGAAAATTGAACATCTCATATATACGGAACCATGATGCAGCTTCCGCTTTGTACATCACCATTCCAAAAAGGACACCTAAAACTATAAAAATAAGCTGTCTCATAAACTTAAAAAATTAGGGGAAACAAACCATGAACCATAAGCAAGCCCCCGATAAAAAAACCAATTACCGCAATCAAAGAAGGCAACTGTAAATCACTCAATCCCGATATCGCATGTCCAGACGTACAGCCCCCAGCATAGCGCGTTCCGAACCCGATTAATAAGCCTCCTACCATCAACAGGACAATATTCCCAAGGGACATATCGCCATATATTTCGGTTGGAACATAAGCGCTACCTGCACTCTCAAAATCCATAGACTTCAACTTAGCGATCGTTGCTGCAGAAATTTCCGGCGCCTGATTGTCCGATAGGTAATGTGCGGCAACAAAGCCACCGATTATCGATCCCAAGAGAAACAATAGATTCCAGCGTTGGGCGCGCCAATCAAAATCGAAGAAACCGCAGGACTTTCCTGCCCCTGCCATTGCACACATTGTCCTAAAATTGGAAGAGAACCCAAAGCTCTTCCCCAAGTAAATCAATGCTAGCATAATCAATGCCACCAAAGGGCCTCCCACATACCAAGGCCAAGCGTTAAAAATCCATTCCATATGTAAAAAATATTTCATATTTGCACAAATATAATCAGTGTACTTAATTTACTCGGTTACTTTTGTTACATTTGCTCCGTCAAAACTCAACAATTAACACACAGTATATTAATCGTTTAATTCCAACACATTTTTATACTGCAAAAAGACGTAGTCCGTGTCAGACAAATCAAATTTAACTTTAAGGAGAATAGTACTATTCAGCCTTATCCTTTCATTCGCTATACTAAGTACGATATTTATCTATCAATACTTGCAGTATAAAAAAGTAGAAGGTAGACTCAACGCCGCCTACTCTTCCGGGAACCTACAATCTCCGGCATTATACAAATTATTTTCCACCTTTACCGAGGCCGATAACCTATTTAGATGGTACACGATCAGCTTTGACGAAAATGACTTTACAGGCTACCGCAATAAACTAGACACGATCAAATTAGTGGTCGACTCGCTGGCAGCGCTACCTATAGAACGTAATCCTATAAAAAGTAGTGATGGCAATAGCATTAACCAAGGCAGCCTGGCACTGCAATATGCCCAACTTAAAAAACAGGTTGATGATATTGTCTACTATGCACAGGACTCGCTACAGACGCTGACTGCAAGGACAAATACCATTTCCCAAAAGCCACGGATTACCCAATCGGACTCCATCATCAGCAGAATATTAAGAGATACCCTCAAGGTGGAGCAAGAACAAGATACTGTAGTAAAGAAAAAAGAGGGACTTTTCAACCGGATATTTAAAGCCAAGAACGATACCCTGGTTAATCAAAAAACGAATGAAGTCCTGAATGTAAATCAGATCGACCTGGTCCAACGTAATATAGATCAACTTATCTCAACCAATGAGCGAATCTATAGAAACAACCTCCGCGACCTCCGCGCTGTATTCGGAAAGCTACAGAAAGCGGAGAAAGAGCTCATTACCTCCAACTATTCTTTGCTCAACAGCTTAAAAATAGGCATTGAAAACTTGAGGCAAATCGAACTGGATGGAATACGTAAAGCAGAAGAACAGGATTTTGCACTCTACAAAGAAAACTCGACCAACTTTGGTAATCAATTGATCATCGCGCTAGCGATCATGCTACTCATGATTGTTTTCCTGATCTACTATCAATATCAGGTCGCTTCATACGAGCGTAAACTTCTAGATGAAAAAGAATACGCTTCGAAGATAGCCGAAGAAAAGACGAATGTACTGGCAAATATCAGTCATGAGGTCCGTTCGCCACTGGTATCGCTACAGGGCGTGGTCAATCTCCTAAAAAACAACAACGATGCGAAGACCATCGACAAAGAGATTATACAGACCATAGACAATGACATCAATGTCATCAACAGTACGGTAAATGATATCCTAAATTTGAGTAAACTGGAAGCGGGCTCCTTAGATATCAAATTTGGTTACATCTCTCCGTATAAGCTGATAGAAGATAGCATAGGCTTGCACCATTACCAAGCAGAGACCAAGAAGCTTGAATTGATCAATGCAAACAAAGTGGACCCTCAACTGATGATCTGGGGGAATGCATTCCGTTTCAAACAGGTGCTTTCAAACCTGATCTCCAATGCTATCAAATACACACAAAAGGGATCGATTACCGTTACTGCAGAAGTTAAAAAAGTCGGAGACAAACAGCGTGTTATTATCCGCGTCATCGACACTGGAATCGGTATCACGGACAATAAAAAAGACCAGGTCTTCCGCAAATATTATATCGCTGACAATAAAAATAAGTCTGGCGGATTTGGACTGGGCTTATATATCTCAAAAATACTGAGCGAGCAGATCAAAGGTTCTATATCCTTTAACAGCGACGCCGGCAAAGGAACAACCTTTACCTTCGAAGTACCCATAGAGAAGAGTCATATCGAAGCCAACGAGTCACAACAGCTGACGGTATCGAGCTTACCGCAAGACCTTAAAATTGTCTTTATTGACGATAGCCGTATCGGGCTATTCTTTGTACAGCAACTGTTCAATAACAACCAGAATGTGCGCTTATTTGACAATAGTCAACAGGCTTGGGCCTACCTGGCTTCCAACCCCGTAGATATTGTCGTAACCGACCTGATCATGCCTGAATTGGATGGCTGGGGAATATTGGAGCGTATCCGCTCTACTCCGGCAATAGCCCAAACAAAGGTGTTTGTATGTACTGCAGAAAATATGCTGCTAGAAGGAAAATCGAATCAGAAATACAGCTTCGATGGAGTCATCAACAAGCCTATTAGCGAAAATAATCTCGTTGCGACTTTATTAAAGGGATAGCCGCAACCGATATAAAAAATGGAATGGTGTACTAAAGGTCAACCGGATAGTACACTGTTCCCAAAGTTTTCAAGTCCTCTAGATCCACTGCCTGTTCGAAAATACCAAACACAGCAGATCCCGATCCCGACATAGCAGCATAGATCGCCCCTTTTTCATACAGCGCATGTTTGATTTTTTCGATTTGCGGATACCGCTCAAAAACACCAATTTCAAAATCATTCACCAGATGGTATTTCCATTCCTGGATCGGTAGCTGAATTGCGCGCCTCAAATCCAGTGCTGGCGTCTGCGGCATCACACATTGATAAGCTTCTACTGTAGAAATATGGATATCAGGTTTTATAACAGCAATGTAATAGCTCGATAGATCTAAGACTACATCCTCAAATGTCGCTCCTATTCCCGACGCAAATACAGGTTTATTCTCTAGGAAAAAGGAACAGTCTGCGCCCAACCGCTCGGCATAAGGTTGAAGCTGTTCCATAGTAAGACCTAGCCCATTAGCTTCGTTCAGCATCTTCAGTACATATGCGGCATCCGAAGAACCTCCTCCCAATCCCGCTCCTATGGGAATATTTTTCAACAGGTGGATATTCATCGGAGCAATTCCAAAGTCGGCATCCAACAGCTCAAAAGCCTTTTCACAGAGATTAGTTCCACCTCCGGGAATAGACAGACCATCGACTTGGAATGTCATCTTTTCTGCAGCTGTTAACTCGATCACATCATATAATTTGACCGGATAGAACACCGTTTCTATGTTATGATAGCCGTCCTGTCTCTTTTCAGTGACTAGAAGACCGAGATTGATTTTCGCGTTTGCAAATGAAATCATACCTACCTTATTGGGAAGAAGACGCCTTTTTCGGTCTATTGAAATTACCTTTTTTGTTAAAAGGTTTTTTCTTTCTCTTATTATTACTCTTTAATCGCGGTTCATAAGCCGGTCCTTCGGCAAATCCCTCCGGCAATGTCTCCTTACGGATCTCATATTCGACTAGCTTTTCGATCAGTGCGAACTTACCTTGATCTTTGACATTTATAAAGGTAATTGCTGTTCCTGTAGTCGCCGCACGGGCCGTACGCCCTACCCTATGCACATAGTCCTCTGGATCTGGCGGTACATCATAATTGACCACCAAACTGATTCCCACGATGTCGATTCCACGGGAGATCACATCCGTACCGATCAGTACATTTATCTTTTTGGCCCTAAACCGGCTCATGATATCTTCTCGTTCCGATTGGTTCAGGTCCGAATGGAATCCCTCTACCGCTAGACCACTTTTATTCAGATCCCGGGCCAGCGTTTTGACGATTTCCTTTTTAGAGGCAAATACGATTGCGGTATTATACTTCGGGTCCCGAAGAATATGCTGTAGCAATGCATTTTTATGCTCGTCGTAGACCAGGTAAGCGTGCTGGTCGATTCCTTCAGAAGGCTTAGAGATTGCGATATTTATTTCTTTTGGATTATTCAGGATTTTCTTTGCCAATCCCCTGATTTTGGTAGGCATTGTAGCCGAGAATAACAGCGTCTGTCTTTTCTGGGGCAGATAACTGATGATACGGATGATATCATCGTAAAAGCCCATATCCAACATCGTATCCGCTTCATCCAGGATAAGGTGCTTTAAGTGGCTAAAATCAAACTTACCGGAGCTCATATGGCTGATCAGACGACCAGGCGTCGCAACGATAATATTAGCACCTTCGCGAATTGCTCTTTTTTGCTGCTCGTAGCCCATACCGTCTCCACCGCCATATACCGCAATAGAAGTCGTACCTGTAAAATAGCCAAGTCCCATGACCTGCTGATCGATCTGTAGCGCTAGTTCCCGTGTTGGCACCAATATGATCGTGTCTACACGTTCTCTCGGCTCTAGTCCGTTCTTATGCAAGATAGGCAGCAAATACGCTGCAGTCTTACCTGTCCCCGTCTGTGCACAGGCAATCAAATCTTTATTATCCAATATAACCGGTATGGTCTGTTCTTGTATGGGTGTCGCTTCTACAAAGCCCATGGTATCGAGCCCTTCTTCCAATGTAGGGATGAAGCCAAATTCGTCAAATCTCAATGTATTGAAATATCTATATTATAAAATTAATCGAAGTTACTAATTTTTAGGCAATAATCCCGTCCTCTTTACCGACCAAAATTCCATATTTACCGACTCGCTCTACGGGCTAACCAATTTACCATAGGCCAGATTCATAGTTCACACTACCTTTGGAGTATACAAACAATAAAACAAAAAAGACATGGCTACTAAAACAACATTTGATTTCAATAACGAAAACATAACAAGCGGCGTTCAGAACATATTCAAAGTGATACAGGACAGCAAACTTACTGTATCCTCCAGCGAAGGCAAACAATGGTTAAGTATTCCCTTGATATTTGGATTGCTGATCGGAATCATCTTCCCTTTCGTAGCAATTATAATCGTTGCATTGGTTTTACTCCGTGTGATTAAGGTTACTGTAGAACGCGAGGTTCAAGATACTATCGATGGGCAAAAGGCAATAGACTCGAAGTAAGGGGGCTACCTACGGGCGTATCCCCTCTCCGACAGTTTATCGAAAAAGATTAAATTTTCGTTAACGATGTGTTAATATCAGCGGTGCTATGAACCTAATAGCACTTTGCTTGTCCTATGCGTGTGACATCAGTTTTGTAACATACAACTAAATTACACACATATGAAGACGACAATTAAAATCTTGAGCTTACTGTTTATTGCGGTATTTACTTTGGGATCGTGCAGCAAAGATGACGATCCGGCAGACAATGATCTATTTATTGGAAAGTATGAAGGTACGGTTTCCTTTAAAAGCGCAAAAGAAGGGGACACCGACGTTCCATCGACCAATGGTTCGGTGACGGTCACAAAGATTGGCGACGACTACTCGTTTAATTTTTCAAATGGGATTCCAAGTATCAAAGATATCACCATGAAAAAAGGAGATAATAACACCATTATGTTCAGCGATAATGGCATCGGAACCATCACTGTAACAGCTTCTGGCCTATCGATAGCCTTTACAAAAGATGGTCGGGGCTGGTTAGCGGACTGCAAGCGCTAAATCCGATTAAAAAAAATAAAAAAAACTTTACTTAGTGTAAAAAATACACTATATTTGTATCATCATAATTTAGGTTTATAATTGGTTATTGAAGGTTTTCATTCTCCCCGTTTGAAAACCTTTATTTCAAACTTCAAACCGACTGATACAGGACGTAGAATTAGATTTTTCAATATTATACATGTTTAATACGTAGCCTTCTATGCGTTGGAAAGCTACAAAAAAAGAGGAAAGCGATGTAAATCACCTTCCTCTTTTTACGAATTACTCCCTTAGCCTAATTACTTCCTTCTCGTGAGTGCCCGATTATATTCATAGTTCATCCGTGCGATGTTCAGAACCGATATACCCTGTGGGCACTCCACCTCACAGGCTTCTGTATTCGAACAGTGTCCAAATTCCTCTGCATCCATCTGTTCCACCATTCGTATCACCCTCTCCTGCCTTTCTTCTTTCCCTTGCGGGAGCAGTACCAGATGATTTATTTTTGCCGACGTAAACAAGGCGGCACTACTATTCTTACAGGTCGCAACACAGGCACCGCAGCCTATACAAGCGGCCGAATCAAAAGCCGCCTCCGTAACCTGATGACTGATGGGCAACGCGTGGGCGTCCGGAGCCTGTCCCGTATTGGTGGACACAAACCCGCCACTTGAAATAATCCGGTCGAATGCAGACCGGTCCACACGTAAGTCTCTTTTTATAGGAAAAGCCTGTGATCTAAAAGGCTCAATAAAAATAGTCTCATTGTTCGTAAAAGACCGTAAGTGCAATTGACAGGTCGTGGTATTCTGTAACGGACCATGAGCGATGCCATTGATCATCATTCCACATTGCCCACATATTCCCTCGCGGCAATCATGATCAAATTCGACCGGTTCATCACCCGCCAGTATCAACCTTTCATTCAAGGTATCCAGCATTTCCAGAAATGACATGTGCGGATTTAGATCCTCCAACACATAATCAACCAATTTACCCTGTGATTCCCGGTCCTTTTGACGCCAAACTTTAAGATTTAACTTCATATATATAATTCCTTTCTGAGCCGTCTGTTGACAGATCGGTCTGACTTTTAATGTTACTTATAACTGCGCACAATAGGCTTTAATACTTCAAATGTGAGTTCCTCTTTATGTAGGACCGGATCAGCCCCCGCTCCTGCCCACTCCCAGGCGGAGATAAACTGAAATTCGGCATCATTACGCATTGCTTCCCCTTCTGCCGTTTGATATTCTTCACGGAAATGCGCACCACAGGACTCGTTTCTGCTCAATGCATCAAAACACATCAGTTCCCCGATCTCTAAATAATCGGATACCCTACCCGCTTTTTCCAATTCACTGTTCATCGCAATAGAATCTCCCGGTATCTTGACATTCTTATAAAAATCTTCTCTCAGTTTTCTGATTTCGACAATCGCTCCTTTCAACCCAGCTTCATTACGGGCCAAGCCACAATAATCGTACAGGATTTTCCCCAGTGTCTTATGGTAGTAATCCACCGTCTTATTGCCACCGATAGCCAGCAACTTCTTCAGATTTGCTTCTACCGCAGCCTGCGCTTTATCAAACTCAGGGTGCTGATCATCAATCTTTCCGGTATGGATATCGCCCGACAGGTAATTTGCTACCGTATAAGGTGCTATAAAATACCCATCCACCGAGGCCTGCAACAACGAATTGGCGCCTAACCTATTTGCACCATGATCTGCAAAATTAGCCTCTCCCAATGCAAACAGACCCGGTACTGTAGTCATCAACTCATAGTCTACCCACAAGCCCCCCATAGAGAAGTGTGCAGATGGAGAAATCATCATTGGTTCTTCGTATGCATCAAATCCCGTAATCTTGCGGTACATATCAAACAGGTTACCGTACTTTTCCTCAATCTTACTGCGTCCCTGTTCTTTGATCGCTTTTGCAAAATCAAGATACACCGCGTTCTTCAACGGACCGATACCAAAACCCGCATCGATTCTTTCTTTGGCAGCCCTAGAAGATATATCCCGGGGCGCCAGGTTTCCAAATGCAGGATACCTTCTTTCCAAGTAATAATCCCGTTCATTTTCAGGGATATCATTCGGGTTTCTTGTTTCATCTGTTTTGAGGGGCACCCATATCCGGCCATCATTACGCAGGGATTCGGACATCAGCGTGAGTTTCGATTGATAGTCTCCAGACTGTGGCAAGGAGGTCGGATGGATCTGTATCCAGCTCGGGCTCGCCATCAAGGCTCCTTTCTTGTGTGCACGCCAGATCGCAGAACCATTACAGCCCATTGCCAATGTCGACAGGTAATAGATCTTCCCATACCCGCCCGTAGCCAAAATAACCGCATGACCGGCATGTCGTTCCAAAACTCCGGTATCCAGATTACGTACGATAATACCCCTGGCTTTTCCATCGATCAATACCAGATCCAGCATCTCATGACGCGAATACAGCTTGACCGCTCCTTTTCCCACCTGCCGCATCAACGCTTGATAAGCCCCTAGAAGCAACTGTTGACCAGTCTGTCCACGGGCATAAAAGGTACGGCTCACCTGCACCCCGCCAAAGGAACGGTTATTTAAATAGCCTCCGTATTCGCGGCCAAAAGGAACACCCTGTGCTACCGCCTGATCAATGAGATTCAATGAGCACTCCGCCATGCGGTACACATTCGCTTCCCGTGCCCTAAAATCGCCCCCCTTTAAGGTATCAACAAACATACGGTATACACTATCACCGTCATTTTTATAATTTTTGGCCGCATTCACGCCCCCTTGAGCAGCGACAGAGTGCGCCCGTCTTGGACTATCTTGAAAACAAAAGGCCTTGACCTGGTATCCCATCTCCGCCAGTGAAGCCGCAATCGAGCTTCCTGCCAGCCCCGTTCCAACTACAATAACCTCCAATTTCTTACGGTTTGCTGGATTGACCAACTTAGCCGTTTTCTTAAAATTCTCCCATTTTTGTTCCAACGAACCTTCAGGAATCTTAGCATCTAAGTTCATTCTATTCAATCTTAAGTTTAACCCGTAGTGATAAATATATAAATAGGCATCATCGCAAATCCTGCACAGACCATGATGGCATATACCGCACCCACAACCTTTATCCAGCGTACATATTTGGGATGGAATACCCCCAACGTACGCAGTGCGCTATGGACACCGTGGATGAGATGGTAGCACAGCGCCACCATAGACAGGACATAAATAACGACATACCACCACTCTTGAAACGTGGTGACCACCAACTGATAGAGGTCTTTGTTGCCATTACTATCGACCGGTAGTGTCCCGAATTTGTACACATACCAAAAGTTCTGAAAATGAATAACCAAAAAAATCAATATAAGCGTACCCAATACCCCCATATTACGGCTATACCATTTGCTAGCACGCCCTCTATGATCTTTTTGGTAAGGCTTGGCGGCCTTTCTATTTTTTGAAGTAATAATCAAGGCATCGATCACATGGACAATAATGCTGAGATAAAGCACATACGATACCATCTTTATCAATGCATTGCCGGATAGAAAATGAGAATACCAATTGAATTGGAGACGGGCTTCTTCTACGGGCAGGAACAACTGCAGATTTCCTAATAAATGTATAATTAGAAAGAACCCCAGAAAAAGTCCTGTCAGACACAAAAGCATTTTACGAGATAATGTTGTCAACATCGCAATACATATTTTAATAATAACCAATTACTTTCATCCAGAGTCCGCCCACGGCCATATAGATCACCAGCAGCAGGATACCGATTTCCAATCCCCGCAGCCACCAGGCTTTCAGTTCGACATAGCCACTACCGAAATATACCGGTGCAGGTCCATGTCCATAATGCGTCAATACCCCATAGATAGACCCCATAAAACCCAGCATCATTGCCAGCAACATGCCCGGGATACCCAGGGATATCCCTACGCTTAATAAGGCAGCATACATGGCGGCCACATGCGCAGTAGCACTGGCAAAAATATAATGGCTAAAAAAGTAGACCAATATGATAACCGGAAAGGCCACCATCCAGCTGAGTCCGCCGATCTGCACCTTCACCAAGTCGCTAAACCAGCCTATAAAACCGAGCTCATTGAGCGAACTCGCCATCATCACCAATACGGCAAACCATACAATCGTATCCCAGGCTCCTTTCTCGGCCTTCACATCTTCCCACGTCAGCACCGATGTAAGCAATAGCAGCGTCAGCCCGATAAAAGCCGTGGTCGTCGCATCAATAGAAAGTGCACCTCCAAAAATCCATAGTGCCAGCAACACAAAAAAAGCAAGCAGCATCAGCCATTCATTCCTTGTTATCGGTCCCATTTCCTTCAGCTTATCATCCGCCATCTTTGCCGCATCACCCGTCTTTTTCAGTTCCGGAGGGTATATTTTGTATAATACCAATGGTACGATAAAAAATGCGGCAAGACCTGGTACAAAACCTGCGGCTGCCCACGACATCCAGGTGATGTCCACCCCGAGGTTGGCTGCAAACTTCTGGCACATCGGGTTGCTCGCCGTACCGGTAAGGAACATCGACGAGGTGATCAGGTTCATATAATAACTATTGAGCGTCAGAAAAGAGCCCAGCTTACGGTGCGTCTTCGGGTCGTCCGGAACGGAACCGAAACTCATCGCCATAGATTTCATGATGGGGTAGATAATACCGCCACCACGCGCTGTATTACTCGGAATTGCCGGAGCCAGACACATATCTGCCAGGCCCAATCCATAAGCCAATCCAAGCGAACTTTTGCCAAATATCTTAATAAAGATGAAAGCGATCCGGTTTCCTAGCCCCGTCTTTATAAAACCGCGGGCGATAAAAAACGAAATACCAATCAGCCAAATGACTTTATCGCCAAAACCGCTCAACGCTTTTACGATAGAGGCACTTGGATTGCCGGGAGCAACCAC
>JAITLW010000363.1 GCA_031277715.1 Sphingobacterium sp.
GGTGAGTGTGCGTGCCTTTGAAAGTGAATACAACTATCAGGTAGACGACCTACCGGAGAGCGACATCCTTTTTATCACACACGATCACTGGGACCACCTGGACTATAACACCTTCATGAAGCTCAAGGACAAAGTCAAACAGATCGTGACTGGACTCGGCGTAGGTGCACATCTGGAAAAATGGGGATATCCCGCTGGACAGATCACCGAGCTCTATTGGGGAGAGCATGCGGAAATTGATGGATTCCAGATTCACTCGACCACCGCAAGACACTTTTCAGGACGTACCTTCAAGCGAAATACAACGTTGTGGTCTTCATTTGTGCTGAAAGGCTCTAAGCGGATATTTATAGGAGGCGATAGTGGTTATGGAAAGCACTTCAAAGAGATCGGTAATGCGCATGGTCCATTTGACTTTGCTATCTTAGAAAATGGACAGTACAATGCGATGTGGAAATATATACATATGATGCCTGAGGAGGTAGTCACTGCAACGCAAGATCTACAGGCCCGCTATCTGATCCCAGTACATTCCGCCAAGTTCCCATTGGCCAACCACGCCTGGGATGAACCTCTAAAGCGGGTGACAGAAGCTGCCTCAGCACAACATATAGCGATCATAACTCCCAAAATAGGGCAAATTGTGTCCCTGGAAGAGTACAAACTATATCCGCGCTGGTGGGAAGGGCTTGAGTAAAAACATATCCTATTTTTTTTTGTTTATTAAGGTAGATTAAGTTTCGTCCCGAAAACTTGACCGACCTTTGTAGTGTACAAACAAAAACAAATTTATTTATATATGAAAACTGTATTAAACGTATTTATCGCCCTCGTCCTTTTCACGAACATCAGCTTCGCGCAAGTGGGCTGGACTATAGACCCTGCACATACTAATGCTAGATTTGAGGTCAAACACCTAGGGATCGCTATCGTGGATGGTGCTTTCACTAAACTGGAAGGCACCGTGGAAACAGCTAATGCGACAGACTTTAACAGGGCTAAGGTAAACTTCTCTATTGATGTAAATAGTATCAATACACGTGTACAGATGCGTGATGACCACTTAAAAAGTGACGATTTCTTCAATGCGGAAAAATACCCTAAGATGACGCTGACCAATGCAACCCTCAATCAGGGAAAAGGTGGATTCGTACTAACAGGAGATCTGACTATCCGTGATGTCACCAAAAAGGTAACATTCCAGGTGAAACAAAATGGAGGTATCATCACAGACCCTTGGGGTAAAACCCGCGCAGGATTTACAGCAACAACATCGATCAACCGTTTTGACTACAACATCAAATACAACGACAAGCTACCTACAGGTGTAGACGCAGTGGCTCCGACAGTAGATATCATTGTCTACGTAGAGGCTGTAAAAAACTAGTCGTCTCGCTATAATCCAGTTAGCGGATTATCTACAAATTGCCTTTATATGCAAGCTTTCAATATTGCATATAAAGGCAATTTTCGTTAAGTTTATACTCGAAAAACAATCTAAACAAAAATAGAAGAGGTACAAATGGAATTAGCTGTCAAGAATATGGTTTGTAAGCGTTGTGTGTCGGCAGTAGAGGATATCCTGAACGAGCTGGAGATTCCTTTTTCAAACGTACAGCTAGGTACGATTCAATTTGAATCGGCTATCCCGGAAAAACAAACCGAACAGATTCGCACCGCATTAGAAAATATCGGATTCGAACTCATTGAGGATCCCAAAGACAATTTAACAAAAGAAGTAAAGACACTACTGATCGAACTGGTCAGTGCCTTAAATACAGAATCCATCAAACTATCGGTTTATCTCAGTGAAAAACTAGGAATCAACTACCACACGATAAGCTCGGTATTCTCCCAGCAGGAAGGAATTACTGTGGAGAAATACTATATACAGTTGAAAATTGAAAAAGCTAAGGAGCTTCTATCTTACAATGAGCTGTCTTTGAAAGAAATCGCTTATCGCCTCAACTATAGTAGTGTGGCACACCTCAGTAAACAGTTTAAGGAAATCGTAGGGGTATCTGCCTCAACTTTCCGTTCTGAAAAACGGATGGACAGAAAATACCTAGACCAGCTTTAGCCGACCAATATGAGAAAGACGGAAGAGATAACCAGTTTTTTTTACAGTCAATACTTTGCCGAAGGACTGCGGATCACGATGGGTACGATTATCCCGGTGGTGATATGTGCCTTCTTTGGTGAATTCAAAACAGGTACGCTCATTTCTTTAGGTGCACTGATCGTCGGTCTCTCGGATACACCAGGAGCTCCCCGGCATCGGAAATTTGGAATGGTATACTGTACCCTACTGGGCAGTATAACGATCCTCATTACAGCACTGTGCAACGGCATACTGCCCTTGATGACGATTATCATCGCCATACTGGCTTTTCTATTTTCTATGCTGGCGGTATTCAATACGCGTGCCGCTACAATCGGCACGATGTGTCTACTGATCATGCTCATCAATGTGGATGATGTACATACCCTAAAAGAGGAAATGACCTACCTTGTCTATTTCTTGATCGGCGCCTCTTGGTATATGCTCATCAGCTTTTCGATTATGCAGGTACGCCCCTATCGACTGGCCCAGCAAGAGCTATCGGAGACTATCCTCCAAGTCGCGGAGTACCTAAGACTAAAGGCAAACTTCTATGACACACGTATAGGGGTAGATGACAATTATATCAAACTTATAGAAAGCCAGATCGCAGTCAACTCGCACCAAGAGAATGTACGGGATATCCTATTCCGCAGCAAGCGGTCTATAAAGGATACGACCAAAGAAGGACGCTTTCTTTCTTTGATGTTCAATGATGTCATCGACCTCTTCGAGCAGAGTATGACCACGCATTATGATTACGACAAAGTAAGGATAAACTATGGTCCATCGGGTATACTGGACAATATCAAAGGGGTAATCCTGAAAGCGACACATGAACTGGATAATATCGCCTACAAGATCAATGCAAATCGTATCCCTAAACCTATCTATGATCTGGAAGCGGAGATAGACAAGCTCCGCGTTGCAGTAGACGAGTTTGATAAATCCTCGGAACAGAGTGCGATCCCTCTGAAGAAGATACTGATCAATATTCGGACTATCACCAAGCATATCCGGGATATGTACAACTATGGTCAGTTCAAGTCGGTGAACGTCGAAAAAGAAGAGATACAACATAGCCGTAAGTTCTTACGCAATGAGGCCCTCAACTGGGAAAAATTCAGGGACAACCTTAGTTTGAACTCAAGTAACTTCCGGCATGCACTACGTATGTCGATTATGCTGTCGGGAACATACCTCACGCTCAATCTGATCAACTACCCCCACTTTGGGATGTACTGGATACTGCTGACGATACTCGTCATCTTAAAGCCCGGTTTTGGACTGACAAAAGAGCGAAATGTACAGCGCCTGATCGGAACAGTAATCGGAGGTATCCTGGGAGGCATTGTACTGGTCATGATACCGGACCTCACGGCGCGGTTCATTATCCTGATTATCTTCTTCCTTATTGCCTATAGCCTATTCCGCGTCAACTATATCATGGCGGTCATCTTTATGACGCCCTATGTGCTGATCATGCTCAGCTTTACAGGAGTCAATACCATAGAGATGGCACAAGAGCGGATTTTAGACACTTTTATAGGAGGCTCACTTGCCTTTTTATCCAGCTACATCATCTTTCCGAACTGGGAGAGCTTCCAGATACGCACCAATATCCGGGGCTTACTGATAGCCAACTATCACTACCTTGCACAGGCCGTACGCGTATTGTCGGGGAATATGGAGGATATTACGTCCTACAAACTGGCACGCAAAGAAGTTTATATCGCTTCGGCCAATATGGGCTCTACTTTTCAACGCCTACTGACCGAACCCAAATGGAGACAGAACGTAACCAAAGAAGTAAACCGTTTTGTGATCCTGAATCACGTCTTTTCGTCCTACACCGCAACCCTGATGACGCAACTACAGGATGCGGATGACCATCATTTCAATAATGCACACCTGAGGCAGCTCTACAAAGCGCTAGGGATTTTAGAGAAAACAATTGCGGCAGTCAGTCAGGAAGAAGACAGCGCATTCCAACCTTTCAAAGGAATAGAACGGCTGGATACAGAGGAAACTGAAAGTGATGATGCAAGACTCATCACAGAACAATTGCAATTTCTCATAAAAATAGCAACAGATATACAGAAAATAACAGCAGACCTCATCACTAAAAGTGAGGACCTAGAACGTATAAAACCACCTGCAAATGGAGAGACTGTATGATGTCCTGATTATAGGGGCTGGACCTATAGGACTGGCCTGCGGAATCGCGGCAAAAAGTAAAAACATGGATTACCTCATCTTGGATAAAGGATGCCTGGTCAACTCCCTGTACCGCTATCCGGTCAATATGACATTTTTCTCCACTGCCGAAAAGCTTGAAATCGGCAATGTGCCTTTTGTATCCACCAATCCGAAACCGAAACGTGCCGAAGCACTAGAATATTACCGGAGGGCCTATACCCACTTTGACTTAAACATCAGGCTATTTGAAGAGGTGACAAGTTGTACTAAGGTAAGTGACATTTTTCAGGTACAATCTTCAAAAGGAAATTATAAGGCCAAAAACATTATTGTGGCTACAGGCTTTTATGATATCCCAATGTATCTGGATATCCCAGGGGAAAATCTAGCTAAAGTAAGCCATTACTATAACGACCCACACTATTATGCGAGGCAACGTGTAGTGGTGGTAGGTGCAAGCAACTCCTCTATCGATGCGGCCTTAGAGACCTATAGAAAAGGAGCTAAAGTAACGTTGGTAATCCGTGGGAACGAAATCAGCCCTAGGGTAAAATACTGGGTAAAACCGGATATTGAAAATAGAATTGCCGCGGGAGAGATCGATGTACGCTATAACAGTAACCTCACAAAAATAGAGGAACAACAGGTGCATATCAGCGGACCGAATGGCACCGAAACCATTGCAAATGATTTTGTAATCGCCCTCACGGGGTACCGTCCTAATTTTGAGCTATTACGTCGTTTCCATATTGATATTCCGAAAATGGAACCAATGATACCCAGCCACGACCCGGCCACAATGGAAACCAATATCAAAGGTATGTACCTTGCGGGGGTAGTATGTGGTGGACTGAATACCCACTTATGGTTTATCGAAAACTCAAGAATACACGCTGATCTGATTATCGCTTCGATCCGGGCTAAGACTAAGCCTTAAGTCCACGGATGAAAATCGTTGCCATTTTCTTTTGCATGGCAAGGATAGCATCAAATTCTTCCTTATCGGGAATAAAGCTACTCTTTAGATCTTTGACTACGACTAGACGCATACCCATGGATGAAAACAGGAAAATCTTGGAAATCTCCTCTAGATCCACATCCATCAGCTCGCCCCGCTCCACTCCTTGACGGAAAACATTACGGATTATCTCTTTTTGGCTTTCAAAGGAATCAATCAAAAGCTGATCCAGCTCCGAAGATAAATCTTTGCGCATGAGAACCGTATATTCAAGAATGTAGTAGTACTTCTTCACGAATTCCATACGTTTTTCCAATACGATAACAATGGATTCGGAAACAGAAACGATGGATTTTAGAGAGTTGGTAATATCCTCTTCCAATTCTTCCATCACATGTTCAAGGACAGCGGCATACAAACTATTTTTATCGGGGAAATAGTAATATAAAAGGGCTTTTGAAAAGGAAAGATCTTTTGCGATCTCGGCCATCGTTGTCTTGGCCATCCCATAGTGTGCAAATCTCCGCTTGGCCGTTTCTAAAATCTTCAGTCGCTTTTCATCTGCATTTTTCGGCATATTCGAAATAAAATAAGTTTGTTCAAATCGTACGCTTTATTGCTATCTTTACGCAACAAAACGATTAAAGGTAGTACTTTAATTTGAATTTTTAAAAGTAAAAGTCAAATCAATACTCTGTGGACGTATTAAGCAACATCTCTTTAAAGAATCTAAACACCTTTGGTGTACCATCTATAGCCAAAAATTTTATCGAGATACGAGAAGAAAAAAAACTTGCAGATCTCTACAGAAAGGGGTATTTCCAACAAAAATTCCTTATTCTCGGTGGCGGTAGCAATATGCTGTTCACAAAGGACTTTGACGGCACGGTCATCAAAGTAGCCAATACGGGTATACAGCACTTTATCGAAGGTTCGAACATATTTGTTACGGCTGCAGGTGGCGAAGTATGGAACGATCTTGTCTGGTATTGTATACAACATAATTTCCCAGGCCTAGAGAACATGGCACTGATACCTGGTACTGTAGGTGCTTCGCCTGTACAGAATATAGGGGCATACGGAGCTGAACTGATGCATATATTCTACAGTTGCCGCGCATTCGACACACGGACCGGAGAGTTTAAGACGTTTACCAATAAAGAGTGTGCATTTACCTATAGGGACAGCATATTCAAAAGCAAATATAAAGGGCGATTTATCATCTTGTCGGTGACCTATAAATTACACCTACATGCTAAGCTCAACATCAGCTACGGAGCGATAGAGTCCGAGTTGAAACAAAGAGGTATTGTTGCTCCTACAATAAAAGATGTGGCAGAAGTAGTATCCCATATCCGCGTAGAGAAACTCCCCGATCCCAGCACGATAGGGAATGCAGGTAGTTTTTTCAAGAATCCTATTATTCCGAACCTACAACGGGATGAATTACTCGTACAGCACCCAACGCTCGTTTTTTACCCTGTAGGAAACAATGAGTCTAAAGTAGCAGCCGGCTGGCTCATCGAGCAAGCAGGTTGGAAAGGCAAAGAAATCGGAGAAGTCGCAGTCTGGAAGAACCAAGCTCTGGTCCTAACAAACAAAGGAGAGGCTACAGGACAGGCGATTTTTGATGTATCCACAAGCATCATTGAATCTGTATTTCAAGAGTTTGGCATTAAACTAGAAAGAGAAGTAAACGTTTTTTAAAAAAGTTTTCCACATTTCTTAATAACTTATAAAAAACAAAAACGCAAAATATGCGTTCAAATAATCGTGAGCGTAGTTTTTGATTAAAATTTACCCTATAATAACAAAAATTTAATATTTCTCAATAAAAACTAGCACAGTCTTTGCTATTCATTTACCGAACTGCAGTTCATCTATATAAACTGAGAGAGCCGGTATATTTTCTGTACCTCGGGAGGGAAGCCGTCGTTTTGGAATAAAACGAATTATTGTAATAACGAATAAACACTACCGCTATGAACAGAATGGAATTTAACAACCTTGTGACTCAGCATTCGATTTCGTTAAAGTCTTATGCTCGAAACTTCACTAAGGATCAGGATGACGCAAATGACTTGGTACAAGACACTTTAGTAAAAGCGATCACCTATTTCAAAAACTTCAGGGATGGAACCAATCTCAAAGGTTGGCTCTATACCATCATGAAAAACACCTTTATTAACAATTACCGTAGGATTACCAAAACCAACACTTTCATTACACAAGAAGAGGAAATCTCTCCATCAAATCTACTTGTTTCGGCTACGATGAATAATGGCGAAAACAAGTTTATCATGGAGGATATCAACACAGCCCTCACCATGCTGTCGGAAGACTACTACACCCCATTTACAATGTATTTTGAGGGATACAAGTATCATGAGATAGCCGAACACCTGGATATTCCGATAGGTACGGTAAAAACGAGGATACACGTAGCGCGTAAAATGATGAAAAAATCACTATCTGCCTATAAAATCAATTGAGTTCTGTAGTTTTGCGTCATGATAATGGACGGCGAAGAACTCCCCTACTATACAAAAGGTCAACTGGCTCTGAGAAACGGCCAGGACAAACCTGCAATATGGGTTGCTTATCAGGGACTGATATATGACGTATCTACGAGTAGACTATGGAAGAGAGGCATGCACTATGAGCACTGGGCCGGGCAAGATCTAACAGCAGAACTAGCCGACGCTCCTCATACGGAGACTGTATTTCAAAAATTTCCGGTGGTAGGACGCTTAGGTTGAGCAATATAAAAGAAGATAAGCGAATTTTTATTCGCTTATCTCGAATTTTGAAAGTGAAATAAAGTCCTGTATCCTATTACTGATCTCATCCTGTGTCAAGCTCTGCAAGCGCTCGGTACCGAACCGCTCTACACAAAAGGATGCCATAGCAGAACCATAGATAACAGCATTCTTCATATTCGAAAAATTAACGGTATTCACGCGTGCCAAATAGCCAATAAAA
Organism: Sphingobacterium sp.; assembly: GCA_031277715.1. Lineage (GTDB taxonomy): Bacteria > Bacteroidota > Bacteroidia > Sphingobacteriales > Sphingobacteriaceae > Sphingobacterium. Next base: position 8,241 of record JAITLW010000363.1, read on the forward strand.
CCGCCGGCAAATGCATCGCCCGCACCGGTTGGATCAAAGACCTCTGCGAGCGGTAATGCGGGTGCAGAAAAGACCTGCCCTTCACCAAACAACAGAGCGCCGTGCTCGCCTTTCTTAATAATTAAATACTTTGGACCTAGTTCGATTATCTTCTGAGCTGCTTTTACCAAAGAATATTCGCCCGAAAGCTGTCTTGCCTCAGCATCATTGATGGTTAACACGTCCACTTTTTTTAAGACCTGCTTGAGATCATCCAAAGCAACGTTCATCCAATAATTCATGGTATCCAGAACAACCAATTTAGGCTTATTCTGCAGACGGGCCAGTGTATCCATCTGGACCTGAGGAGTCAGGTTGCCTAACAACAGGTAACTGCAATCCTGATAAGAAGCAGGTATTTTAGGGTCAAAATCGGCTAATACATTCAAATCGGTCGCCAAGGTATCCCGGCTGTTCATATCATTATGATACTTACCCGACCAAAAAAAGGTTTTCCCGCCGGCAACAACCTGTATCCCTGAAGTATCGATATTCCCAGCTTTAAAAACCCCCATATTGTCTCCGAAATCATCACCGACAACACTGATCAGCTTTACACTATCGCACAAAAAAGAAGCCGCTAACCCAGCGAAGGTCGCCGCACCTCCAACAATCTTATCTGTTTCCCCAAAAGGTGTTTCGATAGCGTCAAAGGCCACCGTGCCGACAATTACCAAACTCATGATTTGTACATTATACGTAAAACAAAACTTTCATGATTCCTTTGGATCACAGACATGAAAGTTCTTGATGTCCATTAAGATTAAATACTTTCAGAAAAAAAAAACCGACTAATAATAGTCGGTTTCACTTTTTGCTCCTGAAGCTGGGCTCGAACCAGCGACCCTCTGATTAACAGTCAGATGCTCTAACCAACTGAGCTATTCAGGAATCATATTAGAAGTACTTCCTTCTAAAGTGACACAAAGATACATCTTAGACTAGAGTTTTCCAAAATATTTTTACATTTTATGCGTTTATTTAATCTCAGCCTAGCTTATTACAGACTAACCCACTCGTTTTAAACCACTTTGAGAATCCACATTGACATAACTTTCTTTGTGCACATGAGCTACCGCTCGCCCGGAAGGATCATTCATTCCCTGAAATGAGGCATCCCATAGCAACGCTTCCGGCGTACTGCAGGCTACAGACTTGACAGAAGGCACGGTACTGGCCGCTGTGGTCGATGGAAAATGTGATTCAAATATCGTCCGGTAATAATATTCTTCTTTATTCTTGGGCGTATTGATGGGATAACGTAAACTCGCCATCTCAAAATCAGAGTCAGTAACTAATGCTTCCGCCTGCGCCTTTAGGGTATCGATCCAGCTATAACCAACTCCGTCAGAAAACTGCTCTTTCTGCCGCCAGGCAATAGATGCAGGCAGGTAGTCTTCAAATGCCTTACGCAATACCCATTTTTCCATTCTCTGCCCGTTGATCATTTTATCCGCAGGATGGAGACGCATCGCTACATCCATAAACTCCTTATCCAAAAAGGGCACTCTCCCTTCTACTCCCCAGGCGGCAAGTGATTTATTAGCCCGTAAGCAGTCGTATAGGTAGAGTTTTTTCAGCTTGCGCACTGTTTCCTCGTGAAACTCCTGCGCATTAGGCGCCTTATGAAAATAGAGGTAGCCTCCAAACAACTCGTCCGACCCCTCGCCCGACAACACCATCTTAATCCCCAAAGACTTGATAGCCCGCGCTAAAAGATACATCGGGGTCGACGCTCTTACTGTAGTGACGTCATACGTTTCTAGGTGATAAATTACATCCCGTATCGCATCCAATCCCTCTTGAATTGTAAAATTGATCTCGTGATGGATTGTACCAATGTGATCGGCTGCACGCTGAGCGGCCAAAAGATCGGGCGCGCCCTTGAGACCGACCGCAAATGAATGCAATTGAGATGAGGCATACTTTTGTGCTATCGCCGCAATAACAGATGAATCTAAACCTCCCGACAGGAGTACACCATAGGGCACGTCAGACATCAGCTGCCGCTGTACCGCCTCTTCTAATGCAGGACGAAGTACGCTATAATCTGCCACGCTGTCGGAGACCGC
>JAITLW010000383.1 GCA_031277715.1 Sphingobacterium sp.
AAGTAAATACCTCTGGTTCGTAGCCCAAAATATTTTTCAAGAACAAGCTTACAAACTCAAAACTATTACCAAAACAATTCATAATGAAATGATAACGCTTTAGACTTGCCACTCCCGGATTCACAACCGGTCTCTCCGAAAAAAGCTGACCATGGTCAAACCAAAAGTCCCAACCTTTATCAACCATACCACACATCGATTAACATAACCATCATAATAAGATCCTGCCTAGTATTAATAACTGCTTAGGTTACAAACTTAGGAAATTAAATACCTCAGAAAAACATAATCTTACTTCCTCTTCAAGTTCTAAACAAATTCTCGAATAACAGGACCACACAGAACAAAATTTTCTTTTTTGTAACTCAAACCAAAAACAATACAAAAATGACCACAAAAACAACTATACATTACACAAAACACAATAAAATCAAATTTAAATTTAATTATTTATAAATTTTATTTAGTTTTGTTTCTATATTAGCAAACTCAATAGTTTATAATTAGTAATCTGGCAATCACTAGCAGCAATGAGGTAATACCACAGGTTTCTTTATATCTATTGTAGATAAATACACTCAACCAAATACCAACGAAACAATGCAACAAGAAGGACTCTACAACCCCGAATTTGAACACGACGCCTGTGGCGTAGGCTTTGTAGCCCATATCAAGGGACATAAGTCGCACGCACAGGTAAAGGATGCGCTCACCATGCTAGAGAACATGGAACACCGTGGTGCTTGTGGTTGTGACCCCGAAAGTGGTGATGGTGCAGGAATCATGATACAACTACCGCATGAATTCCTATGGGAAGAGTGTATACAGCTCGGCATACAGCTACCAGAACCAGGCTATTATGGAGTAGGTATGGTATTCTTACCAAAAGACCAACCGCTCAATCAAGTCTGTCGTACCGTGATACAGGAGGCCACAGCCGACCGTAACATGGAGTTCTTAGGTTTCAGAACCGTCCCCGTTAATCGGGAAGGCATAGGTCCTACTGCTCTAAGTGCCGAACCCGAAATTGTACAGTTCTTCGTATCTAGGCCACACGGAATAGCCAACACCGAAGATTTTGAACGCAAACTATACGTACTACGCAGACTCATCATCCAGAAAATAAAAACATACCAAGCCTACCCATTACCACTTTATATCGCTTCATTATCCTGCAAGACCATCATATACAAAGGACAGCTGACCACCTATCAGGTAGGTTCTTATTACAAAGATCTACGGGAGCCTAAGGTAGTTTCTGCTTTCGGATTAGTACACTCCCGCTTCTCTACCAATACTTTCCCTTCCTGGTCATTGGCACAACCCTTTCGCTTGATAGCGCACAATGGAGAAATCAATACCCTAACGGGCAATCTAAATTGGTTTTATGCCGGTGTACGCTCCCTTTCGTCCCCTTATTTCAGTGAGGAGGAGATGGAAATATTACTACCTGTTGTCGATAAAGGCCAATCCGACTCAGCCTGTTTAGACAATGTAGTCGAACTATTACTACATTCTGGCCGTAGCTTGCCCCACGTCATGCTGATGCTGGTACCTGAAGCCTGGGATGGAAATACACAGATGGACCCGTTGAAAAAAGCATTCTATGAATATCATGCTACTTTAATGGAACCATGGGATGGCCCTGCGGCCTTATGTTTTACAGATGGAAACACCATCGGCGCTACACTAGACCGCAACGGACTCCGGCCTTTACGGTATGCAATCACATCCGACGACCGCGTCATCGTAGCATCCGAAGCTGGAGCATTGCCAATAGACGAGTCCACCATTATAAAAAAGGGTAGACAGCAACCCGGCAAGATATTCGTTGTCGATATGCAACAGGGACTAATTCGCTCGGACGAAGAGGTCAAAGGCGAATTAATCCGCCAGCAACCATATGGCGACTGGATAAATCAGTACAAAATCAAACTGGAAGAACTTGCAGAACCTCGCGTAACATTTACCTATCTATCCAAAGAGTCGGTATTTAAGTACCAACAGGCTTTCGGCTATTCCCGCGAAGACCTAGAGACTATCCTGACTCCCATGGCCCTGACAGGCTACGAGCCAATAGGATCGATGGGGACCGATGTTCCACTGGCCGTACTATCGGACCAGCCACAACACCTGTCGTCCTATTTCAAACAGTTCTTTGCACAGGTTACCAATCCGCCTATCGACCCTATACGTGAGCGGCTTGTAATGAGCTTGGCTACATTTATCGGCAACGCAGGCAACATATTAATAGAAGACAAAAAGTTCTGTCATTGTGTGACACTCGAACATCCTATACTGACCTCCAGCGAATTGGAAAAACTACGTTCTATTGATACAGGCGTGTTTCAGGCCAAAACATTACAGGCCTATTTCCGCGCCGATGGCAAACCAGGATCTTTGGAAGCAGGTATAGAGCGCCTATGCCGCTATGCCGACGATGCTGTACGGGATGGATTTGAGGTCATCATACTTTCTGACCGGGCAATAGACTCGCAGCATGCCGCTATCCCTTCTATACTCGCCGTATCAGCGGTACACCACCACCTCATAAAAACAGGAAATCGCGGTGCTGTAGGCCTTGTAGTCGAAGCAGGAGATGCGCTCGAAGTACATCACTTTGCCTGCTTGCTAGCCTTTGGTGCAACAGCAATCAACCCCTACCTCGCACTAGCGAGTATACGGACGTTAAAAGCAGAAAACCTGCTTGACACGGAACTGACCTGGGAGGAATTACGTAAAAACTATGTCAAAGCAGTATGTAACGGTCTGTTGAAAATTTTCTCCAAAATGGGGATATCGACCTTACAGTCCTACCACGGGGCACAGATATTTGAGGTACTCGGTATCGATAAGTCGGTTGTAGACGCTTATTTCTGTGGTGCAGTATCCCGCATAGGTGGGCTCAATCTAGATGATATTGCCAAGGAGGCGTTAGCCAAACACAGACGAAGCTTCGAAAGCTCGCGCACCCCTAAAAACCTATTGGCCGAAGGTGGTATCTACCAATGGAAGAGACGGGGTGAAGGTCACCTTTGGAATCCCCAAACGGTACACCTACTACAACAGGCTTGCCGCACAGGCGACTTTGACACCTACAAAAAATATTCGGCGCTGATCAACAACCAAGAGGAGCATCTATTTACCCTACGGGGATTGCTCGATTTTGCCAAACACCGTACGGCTATCGCCATAGACGAAGTAGAACCCGCAAGTGAAATCATGAAACGATTTGCGACAGGAGCAATGTCTTTCGGATCAATATCACATGAGGCACATAGCACGCTAGCGATTGCAATGAACCGCATCGGAGGTAAATCCAATACGGGTGAAGGTGGCGAAGATGAAATCCGCTATGAAAAGCTGCCCAACGGCGACTCCATGCGTTCGGCCATCAAACAAGTGGCATCCGCTCGTTTTGGGGTCACCTCTAACTACCTGAGCCAGGCAGATGAGATACAAATCAAAATGGCCCAAGGAGCCAAACCTGGTGAAGGTGGACAGCTCCCAGGCCACAAGGTAGATGAATGGATTGCCAAAGTGCGTCACGCTACACCAGGAGTGGGTTTGATATCTCCACCACCACACCATGATATTTACTCTATCGAAGATTTAGCACAGCTTATATTTGACCTTAAAAATGCAAATCGCGATGCCCGAATCAACGTAAAACTGGTATCAAAAGCGGGGGTAGGCACAATCGCAGCAGGTGTAGCCAAAGCCCATTCAGATGTCATACTGATAGCAGGATATGATGGCGGTACAGGTGCCTCTCCTATCAGCTCAATCAAACATGCGGGCCTGCCTTGGGAACTGGGACTAGCCGAAGCACATCAGACACTCGTAATAAACAAACTACGAAGCCGTGTTGTGCTACAAGCCGATGGACAGATGAAAACCGGGCGTGATCTTGTTATCGCAACTTTACTCGGAGCTGAAGAATGGGGAGTAGCCACAGCTGCCCTTGTCGCAGGAGGCTGTATCATGATGCGCAAATGTCATTTGAATACTTGCCCTGTCGGCGTCGCCACCCAAGATCCGGAGTTGCGCAAACTATTCTCCGGCAAGCCGGAAGATATCGTACATCTCTTTCAGTTTCTGGCAGAAGAAATGCGCGAAATCATGGCCCAGCTTGGATTCCGAACGATAAATGAAATGGTCGGAAGAGCTCAGTTTTTGAAAAAGAAAGAAAACATAACCCATTGGAAAGCCAACAAAGTGGACTTCAAAGACCTACTCCATGTTGCTCACAACGACATGGGCGAAACCTTATATAATACCGAAGAGCAAGACCATGGCATGGCAATGATTCTAGATTGGGGCTTATTGAAGCAGGCGAAACCAGCGCTGGAAGGTAAAACGCCTGTTTTCGGCACATTCCGTGTCAAAAATACAGACCGCACGATAGGAACATTGCTTTCCAACGAAATATCTAAGATCTATGGTTCAGAGGGGCTCCCAGACAATACAATCAACTTTAAATTTGAAGGGTCTGCAGGTCAATCTTTCGGGGCTTTCAATACTAAAGGAATATCACTTGAGCTGGAAGGTGAAGCAAATGACTATGTGGGTAAGGGACTATCAGGTGCACAGCTGGCTATTTATCCAGCGAAAGAAAGCACTTTGATACCGCATGAAAATATTATCATTGGCAATGTCGCATTGTATGGTGCTACCTCCGGCCACCTGTTTATCAACGGAA